>JADZAN010000039.1 GCA_020852815.1 Gemmatimonadaceae bacterium
AGCTGGAACAGGCACGGCTGGACCGACGGCGGCGCAACGACGAGCAACGGCGCGCAGCCGCATGACTACCGGAGGGGTGTAACTCGCTCAGGTCTTGGCCAAGTGCGAAAAGCGCTGAAGCACTACAAAGAGCACGACACGGAGGCTCACGGCGGATGCACACGGAGGAGACACGGAGGCGCACGAAGGAGTGCCGCGACGCGCCGAACCCAGCCCCCCACGCCCACCTTCCCAGCGAAAGCTGGGATCCACTTGTCCTCGGCATACTCGCGATCGACTGCCTCGGGCGTCCGTGATCGCAACAACACAAGCACGACACGGAAGCGCACGGTGGAGACACGGAGGTAAACGAGGGAGTGCCGCGAACTGCCCTGATTCTCAACGCAATGCTCAGGAGACAGCAGCGATGGCAGTTCGACGTGGCCACCACCGCTTGGATTTCAACACAGCTACTCCGAGTTCAAGCGTTTGAGTTGGTGAACCTCGTTGATCGATCGCCCGCATCCAGCGCTTTCGCGCGCCTGTTTGCCGGCCAGGTACAGAGCCATTTCACGATGACGCCCCGCATTCGTGGCAGTGGTTGCGATGCTGGTAGTTCCAAGAGCCTTGAACACGGGGGACACACGGAGGAACGGAGGTACACGGAGAAGACCTCGGCACTGCCGTTCTCCGTGATCCTCCGTGTCGTGCTTCTCCATCGCCGAGGCCAGCACCGCACGCGACCGATCGGGTGCAACGCGAGGACAAATGGATCCCAGCTTGCGCTGGGACGGTGGGCGGTGGTTCTGGCACTCACTCGTGCCTCGGCGCTTCCTCCATGCTCGCTCCGCGAATCCTCCGTGAATCCTCCGTGATCCTCCGTGTCGAGCTTTTCCATCGCCAACCCCGGCGCCAGACGCGACCGGTCGGGTGCAACGTGAGGGCAAATGGATCCCAGCTTGCGCTGGGACGGTGGGCGGTGGTTCTGGCACTCACTCGTGCCTCGGCGCTTCCTCCATGATCGCTCAGCGAATCCTCCGTGATTCTCCGTAATCCTCCGTGATCCTTCGTGATCCTTCGTGATCCTTCGTGATCCTCCGTGATCCTCCGTGATCCTCCGTGATCCTCCGTGATCCTCCGTGTCGAGCTTCTGCATCGCCAACCCCGGCGCCAGACGCGACCGATCGGGTGCAACGCGAGGACAAATGGGTCCCAGCTTCCGCTGGGACGGTGGGCGGCGGTTCTGGCACTCACTCGTGCCTCTTAGCTTCCTCCGTGATAGCCTCGCGAATCCGCCGTGATCGCTCCGCGAATCCGCCGTGATCGCTCCGTGATCCCTCCGTGATCCTCCGTGTCAAGCTTTCCCATCGCCAACCCCGGCGCCGCCCGCGACCGGTCGGGTGCAACGCGAGGACAAATGGATCCCAGCTTGCGCTGGGACGGTGGGCGGCGGTTCTGGCACTCACTCGTGCCTCGGCGCTTCCTCCATGATCCCTCCGCGAATCCTCCGTGATCCTCCGTGATCCCTCCGCGAATCCTCCGTGATCCTCCGTGATCCTCCGTGATCCTCCGTGTCGAGCTTCAGGAACGCACCCCTTCAACACCCCGGCCGCGTGGCCGTCGTCGCAAAGACGCGCGCGAAGTACGGCAGGAGGTGACGCTCGAAGCGATCGCGCGCCTTGTCCACGTGACCGCCGTCGTACACCTCGACCGTGTGCGCAATGCCGGCCTTGGCCAGCGCCGCCGCAAAGGTGCGTGACCCCTCCACCACGCTCGGGATCTGGTCCTGTGCGCCATAGTCGATCACGATCCCGCACATGGCCTTGAGCGCGCTCGGATCGCGCGCCACGCGGTCGGTGGGAATGAAGCGGCGCCAGGTGCGCTGCACCGCCGGGACGGTGCGCACCTGCTGGCCGCGCACCACATACGGAAGGGCCAGCGGTGCGGTCGTGCGATACGTCGGCGCAAAGACGGCGGACAGGTCGCGCACGATGGACTCGGCGACATTCTGCGGTTTGTCCGACAACGAGAACGACGGCGCGCGCTGCCACACGGGGTGCGCGCTCCCCAGCTCGCCGACCATCGCCAGGCAGCAGGGACTCATCGCATAGACGTTTGCAAACGTCGCGCTGTGCGTCATGGCGAGCGACAGTGCCCCGAATCCCCCCATGGACTGCCCGGCAACCCCGCGATGCCGGCGGTCGCGCATGGTGCGGTACTTCCCGTCGACGTATCCCACCAGCTCGCGCCCCACGAAGTCGTCCCATCGCCCAAACGCGACAGAGTTCACGTAGAACGCCCCGCCCCACGCGTTGTCGGCATGCGGCGTCACGACGAGGTACTCGTGTCCCTGCAGTGCCAGCGAGTCCATCGCCAGGCGCAAGTCGAACCCCTGGTAGCTCCCGTCGAGCCACTCGCGAGGGTGCGACGTCATCCCGTGCAGGAGGTACAGGACGGGATAGCGACGCGCACGGTCACGCTCGTAGCTCGGCGGGAGGTAGATCCACACCTCGCGCTCGATCGCATCGCCGGCGCGATTGCCGAGCAGCGCGCGCGCCCGCACGGTGTCGACGACCACACGCCCCTGCGCGCGCGGTTGTTCCTGCGCCCCCGCCAGGCGCAACGGCGCGGCGAGCGCGCCGAGTGCGCAGGTGAGGAGCGCGATACAACGTGCGACGGCGGAGTTGACCATGAGACGGATTCTACCGCGGGACGCGCTGCAACCAGACGAGGTCGTCGTCATCGGTCCGCGCCAGGTAGAGCGACTTGGTCCCGAACCCTACCAGCCTCGTGCGCCTGGGGAGCGCGACGCGCTCCACGACGCGTCCCGCGGCATCGAAGACGTCGAACGTCGGGATGGAGTCGTCCCAGGCACGCGTGCGCTGCACCCACACGCGCCCGTCGGGGGCCACGCGCACCGCCGCATCGAGGAAGGGGGGCTTGACCGCGGGCCACTCCTGGTCGGGGGTGAAGAGCTTCTCGACGTCGAGCTTCGACATGGTCGGCGTGCGCGGCTGGGGCGTTGCACCTGCTCCCTCCTTTTGCGGTGGCGCGGCCGGGCCGCGGCGGATGAGGATCCCCCCGGGGCGCACGGAGCGGCGCGCGAAGTCGGCCTTCTCCGCCGCGGTGACCGGAATGTTCGGCGACGCAGCGACCGCCCCCTCACGGCGCGTTCCGTCGGGGGCGATCCACTCCACGCGGTAGGGGGCGCTCCGCACGAGGGCGATGCGCCCGTCAGGCGCAATCGCGGCCAGGTCGCGCGACGCGAACGGGAGGTTGGTCACCAGTTGCATCATCCCGCCGCCGAGTATGCGCGCCGCCGTCAATTCCCCCTTGGGCTCGGCGAGCGTCGCTACCGTGTCCACGCGAGCGCTGCGCCGGTCGAGTCGCATCACGTCGGCAGTCCCGACGCTCCCGGCGGTCGGCGTGGACGGCGCGCGCGACTTCACGAGGAGGAGTCGCCCGGCGGCGTCGGCACCAACCAGCTGCGACCAGAGGAGCGGGCTGTTCTCCGCCATGCGCACGGGGGGTGCCGGCGTCCCGTCGGGGCCCACGAGGAAGACGCGCCCGTTGGCGACGTCGATCATCATCGTCGTGTCGCCCGGCAAGGCAACGAGTTCGGACACGCTCCCCCACTCCCCGGGCCCGGCGCCCTGCCGACCCACCGCGCGCGACGTGCCGCGCGACAGGTCGATCAGCTGCAACGTCTTCTCGCGCACGTCGGCCACGAGCACGCGCCCGTCGCTCAGCTCGCGGAGCCCGCTGATGGACGTGAACGGCTCGCGATGCTCGGCGTCGCTCCTGGCGAGCCGTCGCAGCGGCGCCTGCGCCCTCCCGGTCGATGGCGCCAGCGCGCCAAGCACCATCACCACACCCACGACCGTCACTTCGACGCACCTGCCGAGCATCGTTCTCATGCACACCTCGCCCTTGGCTTGACGTAGTGTGTGATAGCTGCCGTCATGGCACGGCGCCAGAGATGAGCGCCGCCGCCGCGCCTCACGACCGGCATCCCGGGTCATCGGGTGTGAACGTCTCCCGGTCGTCGTGCGTTAATCTGGACTGGGCGGCCTGTTCGCCTTGGAACCGCCCCGAGTGTCGGTCCGCGGCTCGCTCAGCCATTCGCTCCCCGCATCGGTCATCCCCCAGTGACCCGTTTCCGTCTCGCCGTTTGCGCGGCGATGTTCGCTTGCTCGCTCCTGGCGTCGCGTCGTGTTCGTGCGCAGGAGGAAGACGCCTCTGCGACGGCCGCGGCGGCGCGCGCTGGTGCGCGCCGGTCGCTCCGCGCGGCGCCGCGCACCGGCGCGATCGTGCTCGACGGGCGTATCGACGACCTCGCATGGGAAGCAGCGCCGGTTGCCTCGGACTTCGTGCAGCGCTATCCCGTGGAGGGAGGGCCGGCGCAGGATCGCACCGAGGTGCGCATCCTCATCGACGAGACGGCCGTCTGGGTCGCGGCGCGAATGTTCGACCACGAGCCAGAGACCATCGCCCGCCAGCTCGTTCGTCGCGACCAGGATGCGCAGGCCGACTACTTCGAGGTCGCCTTCGACTCCAACCGCGACAAGCGCACCGGCTTCATCTTCCGGGTGAGCGCGGCCAACGTGCAGCGCGACGAGTACATCTTCGACGACAACGAACGCGACCGCACATGGGACGCGGTCTGGTCATCGTCGGTCGCCTTCGACTCGCTCGGCTGGACGGCGGAGCTGCGCATCCCGCTCTCGCAGTTGCGCTTTCGCGAGGTGGATGGCGAGCAGGCGTGGGGGGTGAACTTCGCGCGGCGGCGCGTGCGCTCCAACGAGGAGTCGCACTTTGCCCTCGTCTCGCGCCTGCAGCGCGGGCTCGTCTCGCAGTTCGGGGAGCTGCAGGGGGTGCGGGCCAGGAGCGCGCGCCGGCTGGAACTGCGCCCGTACGCGTTAGGCTCGGTCTTCCGCGGGACGGCGGAGGCGGGGAACCCGTTCCGCACCGGGCGTGACGCCTCGTCGCGCGTGGGGAGCGATGTGCGCGTGGGGCTGGGCGGCGCCTTCACGCTCGACGCGACGATCAACCCCGACTTCGGGCAGGTCGAGGCCGACCCCGCGGTCATCAACCTTTCCGCGTTCGAGCAGTTCTACGAGGAGCGGCGCCCCTTCTTCGTCGAGGACGCGAAGATCTTCGACTTCTCGCTCTCCGGCGGGCGCAACCGGCTGTACTACTCGCGCCGCATGGGGCGCGCACCGCGCGGCGGGGCGCCCGAGGCGGCGCTCTTCGCCGACGTTCCCGCGTCGGCCAACATCCTGGGCGCCGCCAAGCTCACCGGACGCACGCAGCGCGGCCTCTCGTTAGGTGCGCTGGTGGCGATGACGCAGCAGGCCGACGGGCGCGCCTTCCTCTCGGACGATGAGCCCGAGCGCCCGTTCATGGTCGAGCCGCGCGCGCGCTACGGCGTGTTGCGGCTGCGACAGGACTTCAACGGCGGCGCCTCGACCATCGGCGTGATCGGGACGGGGCTGGCGCGTTCCCTCCCCGCCGACAGGACCTTCGACTTCCTCCCCCAGTCCGCCTTCAACGGCGGGATCGACTGGGAACACCAGTGGGGGAACCGCATGTGGGGCTTCTTCGGCTACGTCGCGGGGAGCCACGTGCGCGGCGACTCGGTGGCGATGATCCGCCTGCAGCGCGCCAGCAACCACTTCTTCCAGCGCCCCGACTACCGCGGCCCCGGCGTCGATTCGTCGGCGCGCACCATGTCGGGTTACGACTGGCGCATGACGGTGGAGAAACGGCGCGGCGACCACTGGACCGGCTCCGTGTGGGCCGCCGAGGTGTCACCGGGCTTCGAGGTCAACGACGCGGGCTTCAGCACGCGTCAGGAAGTGCTGGACGGCGGGGCGCGGGTGCAATACCGCGAGATCAACCCGGGTCGATGGTACCGCTCATACAACGTGGCGCTGTCGACATTCCATAATTGGAGCCACGACGCCGTGGCGGGGCCCTGGAGCCGCGACGCCTGGGGGCGCGCGCACGTGGCGGGGTCGGTGGGAGTGAACTCGACGATCGAGTTCACCAACTTCTGGCGCCTCGAGAGCAATGCGCAGTGGCATCCCGAGACGATGGACCGGAGCGGGACGCGCGGCGGCCCCCTGATGTTGCAGCCGCGCTGGGGGGACCTGCGATTCTCGCTGCAGACCGACCAGCGCGCGCGCCTCGCCGTCGAGCCCTCGCTGTACGTGCGCCGCGGGGCCATGGGGAGCGGGAACGAGATGCAGGCGGCGCTCGAGATCAACATGCGCCCGTCGTCGCGCCTCGAGGTGGAGGTGGAGCCGCGCTTCACGCACGCGACCATCGGCGCCCAGTACGTGGGACAGCTCGAGGATCCCGGCTACGCGCCGACCATGGGCGGGCACTACTTCTTCGGCAACGTATCGCGCCGCGAACTGGCGCTCCCCACCCGCGTCAACGCCGCCTTCTCCCCCACGCTCTCCTTCCAGCTCTTCGCCCAACCGTTGCTCTCGTCGGGAGACTACTCCAACTACAAGCAGCTTGCCGCGCCGGCGAGCTTCGCCTTCACGAGTCTCGGCGAGGGCACGGCGGTCTCGGTCGATGGCGTGACACGCTGCACGGGGGGGCGCACCTGCGTCGACCGCGACAACGTGCGCCACATCGACGTCAACGGCGACGGCGCCACCGACACCACCATCGACGAGCAGGACTTCAACGTCCGCTCGCTCATCGGCAACGCGGTGATCCGGTGGGAGTATCGCCCCGGATCGGCGATCTTCCTCGTCTGGCAGCGGCGGCAGCGGAGCGACGTGGTACGCGGCGACTTCGCCATCTCGCGCGACTGGGCGGCCTTGCTGCGCGCGCCGACGGACAACACGTTCCTGGTGAAGGTGAGTTACTGGTTGCCGCTGTAGCGGCGCCCACGCTCGCGCCGCGGTCCGCGTGCCGACCGGCGTGCGCGCGACCAACGTCCTCCGCTCCCGACCCGTGACACAGGACATCAGCCGCCGCCATGTGCTGCGCACGCTTGCCACCGCGGGGGTCGCATCGCTGAGCGCACCGCAGATCCTCCGCGCGATCAACCCCTCCACGCCTAACGCCAACGAACTCCTCATCCGTGGCGGACGCGTGGTGAACGCCGACGGCGTCGTCGCCGCCGATGTCCGCATCGTGGGCGAGACGATCGCCGAGGTGGGCTCGCACCTGACGCCCGGCGCCGGCGCACGCGTGATCGAGGCGCGGGGGATGCTCCTCATGCCCGGAGGCATCGACCCGCACACGCACCTGCACCCCACCTTCGCCGACGACCTCACCAGCGGGACGCAGGCGGCGCTCGCGGGCGGCATCACCACCGTTGGGACGTTCTCGACACCGCGCCGCGACGAGGCAATCCTCGCCGCGCTCGACCGGATGGAAGCGACGGTGAAGCAGGAGGCGATCGCCGATGTCATCCTCCATTCCTCGGTCTGGCCCCCAAACGACGCGTTGCTGGCCGCGCTCCCGGCGCTCGCCGAGCGTGGGCAGCCGAGCATCAAGTTCTACATGGTGCGCGCCGACTTCGGGGCGCAGCTCGAGATGGTGATCAAGGTGCTGGAGGGGGCGCGGGCGGCGGGGGTGGTGACGATGATCCACTGCGAGGACGGCGCGCTGCTCAATGCCGCGGTGCGGCGCCTCACGGCGCAGGGGAAGACCTCGCTCGACCACTACATCGAGTCGCGCCCAATCATCGCCGAGGTGGCGGCAACACAGCTAGCTGCCTCGTTATGCGAGGACACGGCGGCGCCGGTCTACCTGGTGCACATGTCGTCGGCGCGCGCGCTGGAGGCCTGCCGCCCCGTGCGGGCCATGGGGCGCGCGCTCTACCTGGAGACGCGCCCGCTCTTCATCCACCTCGACGAATCGAAGCTGCGCGGAAGCGACTATCCGTTGTTTGTCGGGCAGCCACCGCTGCGCCCGCGCGCCGATGTGGATGCGATGTTCCGCGGGCTCATCGACGGGAGCATCGACGTCCTGGCCACAGACCACGCGCCATGGACGCGCGAGCAGAAGATGGATCCGCAGCTCTCCATCGCCCGCGTGCGCCCCGGGGCGAGCGACCTGCAGTGGATGCTCCCGATGTACTTCTCCGAAGGTGTGGGGAAGCGCAAGCTTTCGCTCACGCGCTTCGTCGAGACCACGTCGACCAACGCGGCGAGGATCTTCGGGGTGTATGGGAAGAAGGGGGTGATCCGCGCCGGCGCCGATGCCGACATCGCCATCTGGGACCCCAAGCGCACCGCACCGGTGCTGGCCGCCAACGACTACGGCAAGTCGGACTATTCGCCGTATGAAGGGTGGAGCGTGACGGGGTGGCCGATGACGGTGCTACGGCGCGGCGAGGTCGTCGTGGAGGAGGGAAAGGTCGTGGGAGCGGCGGGGAGCGGGCGGCTGGTGGCGCGCGAGCGGTGGATGCCCGCGCGCCGGTGACAACTCGCCCCCGCTACTTCACCGTCTCCCACGCGATCGACGCAATCTCGCCTAACGCCTGGCCCGCCACGATCGCCGGATCGCCCTTGGCCACGGCGACGTTGTTCACGTACACCGCGATCGCCATCTCGCGCCCGCTCTTCGACGTGAAGTAGCCGGTGAGCCCCTTGCCGTGGATCAACTGGCGGCGATTGAGGGGATCGAACGAGCCGAAGGTCCCCGTCTTGGCCCACACCTTTCCCGCCCCCGGCGCATCGACCTGGATCTTGGCCAGCGTTCCATCCTTTCCGAGGTTAGGCATCGCCATCTTGAAGTCGTTCGCCCACGGCTTCTCCCACACCTTGGCCAGGAGTCGCGTCATGAAGCGCGGCGTGAAGTAAGCATCGCCGCCGGCGCCGTCGCCTTGCACCGCGCCATCGAGGTCGAGCCCCTCGCTCGTCAGCCACTCGCGCGCGATGTCGAAGCCGCCCCTGGTCCCCTCGCCCTTGAGCGCCCCCACGACGAGCGGGAAGTTGGAGGCGTGCAGGTTCTGCGACGTCTTGAGGAGGACGACCGCCTCCTTGGCCAGGTCGAGCGACGTGTGCTCGGCGACCATGAGCGAGTCTGCATAACGAGCCTTGAGCGCGGCGACATCGACGACGCGCGAGGCCAGGCGCGGAATGGCGCGCACGCCGGCATCGCCCAGCACCTCGGCGAAGGTGATCTCGCCAAAGCGCACGGGTGACGGGACCGCCCAGCGCGAGTTGATCGGCGCCCCCATCGGGACCGCGCCGTTGGCCACCAGGAAGCGGCGATCCTTGTTCGTGCTGTCCTCGGTCATGCGAACACGCGCGTTGACCGTCGAATCGATCGTGGTGAGGTACGCCTGCACGGTGAGCAGCGACGTCTTGGGCGAGACCTCGACCGTGGCGGGCTCGCCGACGCGCCGCCCCGGGGTGATGACGATGTCGATGACGTTGTCGTTCACGACCATGGGCGACATCACGATGCGCGTTCCCAGTTCGCGCTCCCCTTCCCTGAACAACGAACCATCGACGACCACCTGCCCCGTGAGCCCCTTGATCCCCTTCGACGCCACCTGCTGCGCCAGCGCACGCAGCGTGGTGAGCGGGTCACTCGGCAGCGGCATTCCGCCGTACGAGTGGTCCTGGTCGATGAAAGCATAACGCCCGTCGCGCACGCGCCCCGAGATGTTGGGATCGCCCGAGGCCACGAGGACGATGTCGCCCTGCACGATCCCGTTGACGATCGCCCCAGTACGATAGACGCGCGTGCGGAAGCGATGATCGGCGCCCAGCGCCTGCATCGCCGTCGCCATGGTCACGACCTTGGTGGTGGAACCGGGAACGAAGAGGCGGTCGCCGTTGTACGACGCGACGACCTTCTTCGCCGCGATGTCGTAGATCTCGAGCCCGAAGTGCGCGTGCGCGAACTCGGGGCGATTGATGACGTCGAGAATGCGCTTGTTAGGCGCAGGCTGGGCGGCCAGGGTGGCGGCGGCCGGGAGAATCGCCGCGAGGGCGGTGATGGCGAGGCGTAGCGGACGACGAGACATGGAAGGCGAAAGCAGGCGGTCGAGAAAGGGAGCCGGAGGCGCGAGGAACATGCCCGCCGGACCGGTGTGCGTCAAACGGGACTGGATGACAAAGAGACGAGATACTCGCTGCCATTGCCCAGCCGTCACCGCCCGCTGAGCCCCTCCAGCAACTTCGGGATGAACCCGCCGAACGCGCCGTTGCTCATCACCAGCACCACATCGCCCGCCACCGCACCCTGCACCACCTGCCGCACGAGCACCTCGGGATCGGCGTCGGCATGCGCCTCGATGCCACGCGCCGCAATGGCGCGCACGATGGCCGGCACGTCGAGCTGCTGGTCGGCCGGTACCTTGTCATGCGCTTCCGGGAGGCGAATCGAGACGACGTTGGCCTCATCGAACGCCGCGGCGTACTCCGCCTGATGGATGTTGCGGCGCGAGGTGTTGGACCGGGGCTCGAAGACGGCCCACAGCCGTCGCGTGGGAAAGCGCTGGCGCATGGCGAGGATCGTCTCGCGCACCGCCGTAGGATGATGCGCGAAGTCGTCGATCACGAGCACCCCGCCCACCTCGCCGCGCGGCTCCTGCCGCCGCTTCACGCCGCGAAACGAGGCAAAGCCCCGCGCGATCGCCGCGGGCTGCAATCCTAACGAGCGCGCCGCCGCGTACACGCCTGTCGCGTTCTCCAGGTTGTGGTAGCCGGTCATCGGGAGGAGCAGTTCGACCGACTCGCCATTGGGGCCATCGATCGTGAAGTGCGTCCCTTCTTCCGAGAAGCGTGCATCGTGTCCGCGCACGTCGGCCTCACGCTCCCACGCATAGGTCTGCACGTGCGCGCTGGTGCTGCGCCGCGCGATGGCGACCGCGCCGGGATACGACGCCGCGACGCCGAGCCAGCCATCGCTGGGGAGCACCGCCCCCAGTTGCTCGAACGCCGACTCGTAGTGTGCCATGTCGCGGTAGATGTCGGCGTGATCGAACTCGACCGACGTCAGGAGCGCGGTCCTGGCGCGGTAGTGCAGGAACTTGGGCCCCTTGTCCCAGTATGCGGTGTCGTACTCGTCCCCCTCGACGACGACGTGCGCCCCATCTCCCAACCGGTAGTTGCCGCCGTAGTTGAGCGTCACCCCTCCCACGAGAAACGTGGGATCGAGCGCTGCCTCGGCGAGCACATGTCCCATCAGTGCCGACGTCGTCGTCTTCCCGTGCGTCCCCGCGATCACGATGGCATGGCGCGTGGCGGCTATCAGCGCCCCGAACGCCGAGGGGAACGACATCTGCGGCAGCCCGCGCTCGCGCACCGCAGTCGCCTCGGGATTGACCCGGCGGATGACGTTGCCGATGATGACCAGGTCGGGGCGCGCGCGGTCGAGGTTGGCTGGCGCATACGGCGTGTAGGTCTCGATCCCCCATTCACGCAGCATGTCGCTCATGGGAGGATAGACGTTCTCATCGCTCCCCGTCACGGTGTAGCCGGCTGCCTTGAGCATCCCGGCAAAGGCACCCATCCCCGTCCCGGCGACGCCGACGAGGTGGATGCGATGGATCGCGGAGGGATCGATGTCGGTGACGACGTTGCCGCTGTCGGGGCTCGCTGGATTCGGTGCAGCTGAAACGGACACGCTGGTAGACAGGGGCCTAGCCCCAGAACAGGTAAGCGACGAAGATCGCCGCGACGACGCCGGCAAGGTCGGCGAGGAGGCCGAGTGCAACCGCACTCCGCGTCTTCCGCACGCCGACCGAGCCGAAGTAGAGGGCGAGGATGTAGAAGGTGGTATCGGTTGCCCCCTGAAAGGTGGACGCCAGGCGTCCGACGAACGAATCGGCGCCGTAGGTCTTCATCGCATCGACCATCATCCCGCGGGCACCGCTTCCACTCAGCGGCTTCATGAGTGCCGTGGGGAGTGCGGGAACGATGTCGCTGCGCAGCCCCATCGCCTCGAGCAGGTTGCTCAACCCCGTCACGAGCAGGTCGAGCGTCCCCGAGGCGCGGAAGACGCCGATGGCCACGAGAACGGCAATGAGGTACGGGATGATGCGCACCGCCACGTTGAACCCTTCCTTTCCCCCCTCCACGAAGGCCTCGTAGGCATTGACCTTCTTGACCATCGCCATGATCAGGAAGCCGGAGATGACGCCGTAGAGGATCACGTTGGCGACAACGTTGGAGATTGCTTGCACCTGCTCCTGCGGCAGCCCCGTGAAGTACCACGTGACCGCGGCCACGAGCCCGGTCACCGCCACGAGGTAGCCGAGGACGACGGTGTCGAGGAGGTTGATGCGCTGCACGATGGCCGTGGCGATGAGCGCAACCAGCGTGGCGAAGTACGTCGTGATGAGGATGGGGATGAAGACGTCCGACGGGTTGGTCGCGCCAAGCTGCGCCCGGTACACCATGATGCTGATCGGGATGATCGTGAGCCCCGAGGTGTTGAGGACGAGGAACATGATCTGCGCGTTCGTCGCCGTATCCTTCTCCGGGTTCAGCTCCTGCAGCTCGTTCATCGCCTTGAGCCCGAGCGGCGTCGCCGCGTTGTCGAGCCCCAGCATGTTGGCGGCGAAGTTCATGATGATTGACCCGATGGCCGGATGCTCGGGCGGGACCTCGGGGAAGAGTCGCCGGAAGAACGGGCGCACGATCCTCGCCATCACGTCGATGGCTCCGCCCTTCTCCCCCACCTTCATGAGCCCCAGCCAGAGCGTGAGGACGCCCGTCAGCCCCAACGAGATGTCGAAGCCGGTCTTGGCCGAGTCGAAGGTTGCCTGCACCATCGAGGTGAAGACCGCCGTGTCCCCCAGGACAATGAGCTTGACCAGCGCCACCACGAGGGCAATGAGGAAGAAGGCGAGCCAGATGTAGTTGAGCGTCACGGCAGCGTCCCCGTGAGGAGTTCGACGAGCACCGGAACGTGGTCGCGCATCAGGACCTCGGTGGCGGCAAGGGGAAACTCATACGTGATGACGGGGACACCGTGCTCCGCTCCCCACGAACCGAACGACCCGGGGGTGGGATAGCCCACGTCGCGCACCAGCGGCATCCCGGTGCGCGCGGCGAGTCGCCTGCCTAACGGCGAGTCGTTCGCGTCGTCGATGCAGGCCAGCGGCGCGTGCAGTGCAACCACCACCGACGGGCGCAGCTCCCCGATGAGCGACAGCAGCGCCCGCACCTCGGGCTCGGAGCCAGGCTCACTGCCCGTCCCGAGCACCACGTCGCTCGGATCCTCGATGGTCGAGCGGCAGGTGACCGAAGCGGCCTGCCAACTGGCGGTCGGGAAGTTGCGATTGAGGTCGACGCCGCGCGCGTTGCCACGCGTCCCGCGAATGAGACCGTCCGGATTGGCGGCCAGCACGACCGCCGATTGCTCTGCCTGGCCCGGGAGCTGCCGCAGCGCGCGCGACAGCGCATAGGTCGTCTCGGGCTCCTCGCCATGGATCGACGCGAAGACGAGGAGCTCGCAACGCCCGCGCGGGCGCCAGACCTCGAGCGGGAGCCCCAGGACCGACCGCCCGTAGGTGGTGGGGAGCACGTGGTGCGTCCCCCATTGCGCTCGTGCGCGCAACGTGAGTGGTTCGTTAGGCAACCGGTCCCCCGGGCGGCGGCGAAACATTCAGCACGAAGCGCGCGTGGATCTCGTCCAGGTGCTCGAGCACGGTCTCCTTGAGCGCGAGATCGGCGTGCAGCACCGTCTCACGCAAGACGTCGAGGGTGAGGCGTGGAAGGTACTGCGCGGCGAGCGGGGCGTGGCTCAGGTGCCAGCGTTCCGGCGCCACCCCGCCGCGGTCGCGGTCATACGGCCGGTAGAAGCCGTGTGCCGTGCCAGTCGCTATGCGCTCATCGAGCCACGCGTGCAACGGCGCATGCATCCCTCCCGGCTCCACCTCCGCTGGAACGAGCTGCACCACGTACCCCGCGGGCGTCGCCGCGGCGTCGACAACGTCCACGTCGGTCCCCCAGTGATGACGCGAGGCGCCGGGGAGCGCCGACCAGCGCAGGATCGAGAAGACCAGGTCACGCGGCGCCAGCTTCGCGATGTCGAGCGGCTGCGCATTCGAGTCGAGGACGGCTAGTTCGCCCCGCACCTTCCGGTTCCAGATGGAGAGCTGTCGGTCAAACGATCGGAAGCCACTCTCCAGCCGCAAGTCGAATCCCTCCCTCGACGCCGCCTCGCGCAGCCGGAGCAGCGGCGCCAGCGCGTCGCGGTGCACGAGCGCGCCCAGCACGTCCCCCTCCTCAGGCGTGCAGAGATGGTCGGTCGTGCACCCGCTGAGCAGTTGTTCCAGGGCAATGACGGTCATCGCAGCGCCTCGATCAACCGTTCCGCATCGGTCACGTCGTTGTACACGGACGGGGCAATGCGCATCCAGTGTTGCGCCACCCGCACGTTCACCTTCGCCGCCGCCAGCCTGTGGGGAACGTCGCTGTCGCCCAGCCCCGTCCTGGCAAAGGTGACGATGGGCCCAGTTGCGCCTGGCGGTGTGACCGCGGTGAATCCAAGCCGCGGTAACTCGCGCTGCAACATGGCGATGATCGGCGCGCGATGCGCCTGGATCCTCTCCACGCCGAGCGACAGCACGTACTGCAGCGACGTGGAGAGCAACGCCATCATCACCTCGGCGCTCCCCGTCAACGCCCCCATCTCGAAATGACCCGATGCCGACGTGCTGAAGTCGTACACAATGGGCGCGTAGCGTCCTGGCGGGAGGTTGGGGGGATAGTTGGGTTCGATGCTCGCGGCCTGATAGTAGCCCACCACAGGGCGCTCGATCCTGGTTAACGCTGCTTCGCTTGCGTAGAGGAAGCCCAGGCCAAAATCGCCCATGAGCCACTTGAACGACGAGCAGGCGGCGAAGTCGATTCCCAGCGCCTTGACGTCGATGGGAACGGCGCCGGCGGCATGCACGATGTCGACGTAAACCATCGCCCCGTGCGCGTGCGCGAGGTCGGCGACCCGCTTGAGATCGTGCTGGAAGCCGTTGTACATCGCCGCCGCCGACACCTCGATGAGGCGCGTCCTGTTGTCGACGACGCGTTCGAGGTCGCGGAAGTCGATGCGCGCGTCCGGCGTCGGCGCGACGACGCGCACGTCGAGTCCGCGCTGGCGCAATGCGTCGAGGTGCATCAGTGCCCCCTCGAAGTGCAGCCCGTCAGTCACAACGTTGCCATCGCGCCGGTGGTCGAGCCCCAGCGCGCGCACGACGAAGTTCTCGCCGGCGCTGGTGCTCGACACGTGCGCCACCTCGCTCGGCTTCGCGTTGATGAGTTGCGCGAAGAGCGCCTTGGGGGTGGGGCGACTGGCCGCACCGGGGACCGTCATCGTGGCGCGCGCCGTCCCGCGTGCATCGGCTGCCCGGCGCGCCGCCTCGACCGAGACGCGTGGGATGGGGTGCGTGTACGCGGCGTTGAGAAAGGTCACCCCTTCCTCGATGACGAAGTCGTCCTTGCGGGGAAACTGAGCACCCGCAAGGGGAAGGGCGGCGGCGTCCAGTGGCGCAGCGACCGCGCCGCCAGCGCGCAGCTCCAGCGAGCGCGCCGCGGCCAGACCGCCTAACGCGCCGAGCATTTCGCGACGATCCATGGTGGCGCGATCCATGGCGGGACGATCCATGGCAGGACGATCCATGGCAACGAGGTGGGACGGCGTGGACGGGAAGCGGGGAAGTCCTCCCCATGGCGCCACGCCCCGACTGCAGGCGTTGCACCCCCGTACGAATGTACCCCGATCCACGCCCTCGGCGAGCACTGCGACGCCGGTAGGCGACGCCGCAGCGCTCGTCGTGCGCCCGATCCCGGTTTGTATCCGGTTCGGGGGCTACCCTCGCTCGCGCATGGTGCCTGGTCGCGCGGGCGTCCTGTTCGGGCGCCCGCTACAGGCCCTCTCGCAGATGGTCGACGGCTCCTGGTCGGCGCGGCGCGCCGGCGCGCCGGCGACCATTTGTGAGATGGCTTGCGGTGTTACGACTTGCCGAGCGTGATCCCGCTTGCCAGTTCCAGCTCGAAGCGCAGCGTCTTCCCGTTCTGCGCCGCGAGGTTCACGACATTGTTCGCTTCCTTGAACCACGAGGTGGCGTCGAGATCGATCACAACCTTCGAGTCCTCCGGCACCTTGAATGACGTGGAGAAGTTCTTCCGAATGACGATCTCCGCCTGGAAGTAGACGGTGAAGGGCTGGGCAGCACCGCCCGTTGGCGTGAAGGTTCCGTGCGCCACCATGCTCGCCTTGCGCGGATAGTTGGGGTACGTCTTGCGCACCTCGACGATGAGCAGCTCCACGTCGCGAACCGTTCCATCTTCCTCGAGGTCGTCGTCATCCGACGGGTCGAGGTTCTGCGCCTTGAACTCGAGCGAGGTGTAGTTCCCGGCCGGGACATCGGCGGTGACCACGTCGGCCGCTGAGCCATCGAGCAGGTTCACGAGGTACGGGCCGCCCTTGAACTTGCGGCACGCCGTGGCGCTGTCGCTGTCGCCGCCACCGCAGTCGCTCTCGGCGCGCTTGAGGCGGATGCGCGAGACGATGAGTCGCAGGTCGTCGATGACGAGCGTCCCGTTGGCGCCGGTGAGCGTGATGGGACCGTTGGCCCGTGTCGCGTTAGGCTGGGCCGTCGCGCTCGCACCGCTGGCAGCGGACGGGACCACGGCGTTGAACTGCAGGGCGACGCTGGAGGCGTCGGGAGTGCCGCTGGCGGTACCGGAGCCATCGCACGCCGCCAGGAGCGGGAGGGCACCGAGGCACGCGGCCATGAGGAGGGTAGGCTTCATCATAGCATGTGTAGGAAGGAGGGAAACAACTGGGGTGAGGATGCACGCGGCAACGGGCCCGGGCCTGGACACCCGTTCCGCAGGGGAGGCGCAAGCGCGCAGCGGCCAAGGGCCGCGGGCCAGGGGGGAAAGCGACCCGGCGCTCGTGCCTAACGTGACGTCGCGCGCGCGCGGTGCAGCGCCATGCTGCGACGTGTGGGCGAAGCTAGGCGTGGGAACGGGCGTCGGCGGTGACTCAACTCACCCGGCAATTGCGATGATGATCGGACTCGCGCGATGCAGCGTTCGCATGTTCCGCCCAGCGGTCGCGGCTGGTACTATCCGATGCATCGAGACACTTCCCCGTCACATTCACACCGCCCATGCGCCCGCACCTTCTTGCCGCCGCCAGCGCGCTGGCCATCACGCACGCGCTCGCCACGCGCCCAGTTGCCGCCCAGGCCGCCCTTGACCCGTTGGCGCGCGAGATCGAGACGCGCCTTGCGCAAGTCATGCCCAAGGTCGTGGCGTGGCGGCGCGACATACACGAGCATCCCGAGCTCTCCTTCGAGGAGAAGCGCACGTCGGCACTCGTGGAGAAGCACCTGCGCGCGCTCGGGCTCGAGGTGCGCGCGCCAGTCGGCAAGACGGGGGTTGTGGGAGTGCTTCGCGGCGGAAAGCCGGGGCCGGTGGTCGCGCTGCGCGCCGACATGGACGCCCTCCCGGTCACCGAGCAGGTCGACCTCCCATTCAAGAGCACCGTGCGCGCGATGTACAACGGGATGGAAGTGGGGGTGATGCACGCCTGCGGGCACGACAACCACGTGGCGATCCTGATGGGAGTGGCCGAGGTGCTCACGGGGATGAAGGCGCGCATTCCCGGGACGATCGTCTTTCTCTTCCAACCCGCGGAAGAAGGGCTCGGCGGAGCGCAGGCGATGGTCGAGGACGGCGCCCTCAAGGATCCGCGCCCGTCGGCGATCTTCGGATTGCACGTCTGGCCGTCCGCGTTAGGCTCGCTGAGCACGCGCGCCGGCGGCTTCATGGCCGCCGCCGATGGCCTGACGATCAAGGTCAAGGGGCGCCAGACGCATGGCTCGTCGCCTTGGCGCGGTGTCGATCCCATCCCTGTCGCTGCGCAGGTGATCCTCGGCCTGCAGACCGTCGCCTCGCGCCAGATCGACGTCACTGCGGCCCCCGCCGTGATCACCATCGGGATGATCCAGGGCGGCAACCGCGGCAACATCATCCCCGACAGCGTGATGATGATCGGGACCATCCGCACCTTCGACCAGACGATGCGCGCCGAGATTCACGAGCGCGTGAAGCGCACGGCCGAGGACATCGCCCGGTCGGCAGGCGCAACGGCGAGCGTGGAGATCTCCACCGGCGGCCTGATCACTCAGAACGATGCCGCGCTCCTCGACAAGATGACCCCGACGCTGCAGCGCACCGCGGGTGACGGTGGGATGAAGATCATCAACCCCGTCACCGGTTCCGAGGACTTTCCCGTCCTCACCAGGGAAATCCCCGGCATCTTCTACTTCCTCGGCGTGGCGCCCAAGGGGGCCGACTTGAACAAGCAGCCGGCCAACCACTCCCCGCTCTTCTTCGCCGACGAAGCTGCGCTGCCCACCGGCGTGCGGTCGTTGGCGAATCTCGCGGTGGACTACCTCAAGAGTGGCGGGCTCAAGCTTGGGAGCGTGCAGTAGCGGCGTCGGCGACTGGCGTTAGGCGCGCCCGCGGGCTCTACCATCCCGAACCAGGAACTCCATGAACGCCCTCACCCGACTAACCGCCGCAGCCACCGCCGCATCGTCGCTCCTGCTCGTTGCGCCGCACGCCAGCGCGCAACCGCGCCCCAGCGCGCCAACGCTCGCCATCACCGGCGCTACCGTCATCGACGCCACCGGGCGCGCGCCGATCGCCGATGGCACGGTGCTGATCAGGGATGGCCGCATTGCGGCTGTCGGTGCCGCTGCACAGGTCAGCATCCCCGCGGGTGCCACGCGCATCGACGGGCGCGGGAAGTACGTGATTCCGGGGCTCATGGATGCCAACCTCCATCTCTATCTCAACGCCGACCTCGAGTCGCTCATTCGCTACGAGGACCGCTATCACGAGATCGTCCTCGAGGGGGCCCAGATCGCGCTCAAGGCGGGGATGACGACGGTCTTCGACACCTGGGGGCCGCGCGCGGCCATCGCCAGGGCGCGCGACATGATCAATGCCGGCCAGGCGCCCGGGAGCCGGATCTACTTTGCCGGTAACATCATCGGCTTCAGCGGACCGTTAGGCCCCGACTTCTTCGGCGCCGCCGCGGCAACGGTCACCAAGCAGTTTGCGCGGCAGGTCAATAGCACGTGGGAGGAGGGAACCGGGCGCGAGTTGATGTGGATGCCGCCGGACACACTGCGCGCCGCCATTCGCCGCTACCTCACGACCGGTGTCGACTTCCTCAAGTTCGGCGGGAGCGGGCACGTGGAGATGTCGTTCGTCTCGTTCTCGGAGCGGCAGCAACGGGCGATCGTCGAGGAGGGACACAAGGCGGGGAAGGTGGTGCAGGCGCACGTCACGTCGCCGGAGAGCATCGACATGGCCGTGGACGCGGGGGTCGACATTCTCACCCACGGCGACATCTCCGGGTCCGCCTTCACCATCCCGCAGGAAACGCTCGACAAGATCGCGCAGCGTGGCACCTACGTCTCGTCGCTCGCCATCACCGCGCGTTCGCTCGACGCGCTGCGCACGTCGGCCCCCAACGGCGTCCTCACACCCTACATGGTGCTTGCGTCCCAGAACGTGCATCAGATGGTCAAGCGCGGGGTAAAGCTCCTTGTCTCCACCGACGCCGGCGTCGAGGACCCCGTGCGGCTGGCGGAGTCGCCGACGCTGGCAGCCGATACGATCGATGCGCGCGTGAAGCTCGGCGAGGGGCACTTCAACGCCCTTCTCGCCTTCGAGGAGGCCGGGATGGCGCCGATGGAGATCCTCCGCTCGGCTACCGCCAATGTTGCCACCGCCTATCGACTGGACCGCGACATCGGGACGCTCGAAGCCGGGAAGATCGCCGACCTCGTCATTCTCGACGCCGATCCTCTGGCCAGCGCGCGAAACTACCGACGCATTGCCGCCGTCATCAAGGACGGCAGGGTGGTCGACCTCGCCCGGCTCCCGGAAAAACCGATCGTCAGTGCGAAGCGCGTGGTGAAGTAGCCGCTCACTTCGCGCGGTACGTGTCTCGCCCTCCCATCACGGTGAGCACGGGCCTGGTCCTGAGCAGCGCCGTGGGCGCCACGCCGATGATTTCCTCCGAGAGCACCACGAAATCGGCGAGCATTCCCTCGCGCAGCACGCCGATGTCCTGCTCGCGGAAGGCGGCGTACGCCGAGCCGGCGGTGTAGTGCCGCAGCGCCGCTTCGAGCGTGAGGCGGTGCTCGGGAAACCACCCGCCGGCCGGCGTCCCGTCGGGGTTCTGGCGCGTGACCGCGATCCAGGTGCCTAACAAGGGATCCATCGGGAAGACGGGATAGTCGCTCCCGAACGCCTGCCGGGTCCCGGCGTCGTCCAGGTCCTTGAACGGCATCGCGTGCTGCGCGCGCGCCGGCCCCAGGAGGGGGACGTAGTTCTCCAGCGTCGTCTTGTCGGGCGTGGCGAAGATGGCTTGCGTGGAGGCGATGACTCCCAGGCGGCCAAAGCGCGGAATGTCGCTCGGGTCGGGAACCTCGAGATGCTCGATGCGGTGCCGGTGGTCGCGCGCCCCGTTGCGCCTGGCCGCCACCTCGAAGGCGTCCAGTGCCATCCGGATCGCCCGGTCGCCAATGGCGTGCAGCTCCACCTGGATCCCGGCGCTGTCATAGCGCGCGACGGTCGTGTTGAGTTCCTCCGCGCTCCAGCGCGGGAGCCCCGAGCCCTCGCCAATCGCATACGGGGCCAGCATCGCCGCCGTCCCTGCATCGACCGTCCCGTCCAGCATCCCCTTGGCGATCCCGGTGCGCAGGAGTGGCCCCGACCAGCGCGCGCCTAACGCCTTCCACGCCCGGAACGCCGAGTCGCCGGCGTCCTTGCGGAACGGGAGGGCAATGCGCCAGCGCACGAGCATCGAGTCGTCGGCGAGCGCCCGCTCGAAGGCGCTCGACTCGACCGAGTCGGGTGCACTCGCCAGTTGCAATGCGGTAAGCCCCTTCGACGCGGCGCGGTGCATCTCCTCGCGCATCGCCGCGTACACCTCGTCGGCCGTGGGATCAGGGAGGTGCCGGCGCACCAGCGCGCTCGCCGTCTCCTGCAGCAGGCCGGTGGGCCTGCCATCGGCGTCGCGGATGATCGCACCCCCCGCCGGTTCCGGTGTCTCCACGCCCACGCCGGCGAGCGAGAGGGCGCGCTGGTTGGCCAGCACCTGGTGCCCATCGCGGTCGGTGAGCAACACCGCGCGATCGGCAAAGGCGCTGTCCAGGTATCGACGGTGCGCGGTATTGCGCGGGAACATGTCCGGCGTCCACCCGCGCCCCGTGATCCACGCCTCAGGCGGGAGCGTGCGCGCGAACGATTGCAGCCGGCGGACGATCTCCGCGGGATCGCTGGCGTTCACCAGGTCGGCACTGCGGCGCGTGGGCAGGTGCCAGTGCGCGTCGTGGAACCCCGGGATCATCCGGCGACCGCCCAGGTCCTCCATGCGCGCCGCACTCCCGGCCATCGCGCGCACCGCCGAATCGCTCCCGACGGCGATGATGCGATCGCCGCGAAGGGCGAGCGCGGTCGCCTCGGGACGCGCGGAGTCGCCCGTCCAGATGCGGGCATTGACGAAGATGCGGTCGGCGGCCGGCTGTTCTGCCGGCCGACAAGCGGCGAGCAGCAGCAGCGCGACGCTGCGCCCCGCCCGCGAGCGCCAGCGCGCACGCGCCTGCCCCCTCACGGCAGCACCCCGCCAGCCGCAACCCAGGCCTCGTACCGCTGGCGCAGCACCGTCATCGGCATCGACCCGCCCTCGAGAATGAAAGCATGCCACCGCCTGAGGTCGAACTTCGTCCCCAGCCGCTTTCGCGCGTCCTCGCGCAGCACCAGGAACTCGCGCGCCCCCATCTTGTACGCCAGTGCCTGTCCGGGAAGGTCCACGGCGTAGCGCAGCGTTTCGGTGTCGAGCTGCAGGTCGCTCTCCAGCGTGTTCTCCTTCATGAAGGCAATGGCCTGTGCGCGCGACCAGCCCAGCGCATTCATCCCCGTGTCGACCACCAGGCGGCACGAGATGAACATGTCCATCAGGAGGCGGCCGTAGCGGTCGTACGGATCGGAGTACAGCCCCATCTCCCCCGCCAGCGCCGACGCGTAGTCGCCCCACCCCTCGGTGAACGCGGTGTGCCCCCCGTCGCGCCGGAAGGCGGGGAGCGTCGCGTTCTCCCGCTGCAGCGCCACCTGGAAGTGGTGCCCCGGAATCAGCTCATGGTAGACGAGCGCCGCCGCCTGCAACGTGCTCCGCTGCGACAAGTTTGAGCCGTTGAAGAAGTAATGCCCCATGGAGTCCTGCGCCGTGGGCTCCTGGTAGTAGCCGAACGTCATCGCCCCCTCGAGGCGCGGGTCCAGGCGGCGCACATCGCCCTGCGCCCTGGGGAGCGTGGCGAAGTAGTCGGCAATGCGCGTGCGGATGCGCGCGTCGTGATACATCAACCTCTCGCCGAACTCCTCCGGCGTCTTCGCGTGAAAGCGCGGGTCCTGCCGCAGCCTGGCGTGGAACTCCGCCTTGGTCCCGGCAAAGCCGAGTTCCCCGCGCACCAGCGCCATCGCGCTGTCGATGCGCGCCACCTCCGCGAGCCCGATGCGGTGCACGGCGTCGGGGAGAACGTCCATCGTCGTGTGCTGGCGCACCAGGGCGCGATAGTAGGCGTCGCCTCCCGGGAGGTTCCCCACGCCGACCGTCTCCCGCGCCGCGGCGCGATACGGACCGTCCAGGTATGCCGCCAGCCGCTCCAGCGCCGGGTTGACCCTGTCGGCGATGCGCGCGCCTAACGCGAGCACGAAACCGTCTCGCGCCGCCACGTCGAGCGCCGCGAGCTGCGCCTCGCTGGCCATGTACGGCGACTGCGGCGGCGGGTGGACGAAGCCGCGCACGAACGGGATGACGAGTCGCAGCTCCTCGCGCGGGAGCGTGATCTGCTTGAGGCGCCGCGCCTCCAGCCCGCCACGGATCGTGTCGGCCATCGCCGCCACCTCGTCCACGAGCGCCAGGTAGCGCCCCCGGTCGGCGGCCGTGGCCAGCGACTGCGCCGCCAGCAGGCGAGGAACGCTCGACAGCGGCGAGGCGTAGGGCGTGATGGCAGCGAACGAGAGCCAGAAGTAGCGCGCCCCCTCGACCACTTGCACCTGCTCCCAGCGCAGCATGCGCGACGTGGTCCACTCGTCAGGCGACAGCTCCTTGGGAACCAGGAGGTCGATCGAGCGCAGCAGCTCCCGCGCCTCGGCAGCGCTCCGCTCCGCACCGGCCAGGGTCACGTCGGGGAGGTGGTGCAGCGGGAGGCCGGTACGCACGCGCAGCAGCGGTTCTTCCTCGCGCATGCGCCTCTCGTAGTCGGCCACCAGGCGCACCAGGGCCCGCGCGCTCGGCGTCGAGTCCGGCGGCGTGGAGTCGGGCAGCGCTATCGGGGCAAGCGGCGCCAGGTGCGTCGCGGCAACAAGGGCGAGCGGGTGCAGCGCCTTGGCGGCGACGGAGACAAGGAGGGTCGGCATCGCACAAGCTTACCGCGGCTTGTCGCCGAATGCACGCCGCCGTGCGGGTGCGGGCGGCGGACAGCGCCTGGCCATGCGTACGAAGCAGGGCGCCTTCGCCCCGCGTCGTTAGGTGATCAGGTGGGGGTGATGGTCCCCCGATCGCGCAGTCGCGGCGGGAGGCTCGCTTCCCCCGCGCCGCGCAGCGACGCTGCACGCTGCGAGACGCGATCCACCTCGCCAGCGATGGCGTCGATGGCCTGCTCGATGCGGTCGAGTCGCACCTCGGCCGGGGTGCGCGCCCCGAAATCGGTGGCGCGTCCCGTGATCCACCCCGCGGTGCGCCACACACGCGCCAGCGGCGCGTCCGACGGGATCAGCGTGACATGTCCGCACGTGGGGCAGGTATCGCGTCGCATGGTATAGCGCCACACCGCATACGCCACCCCGGGAATCACGAACGGCACGGCAAGCACCAGGGCGACCCATGCGCTCCCCGGCGGAACCTTCACCGGCGCGGTTGTTTCGGAGCCGCACTGCGTGCAGAGCAGGTGCTGGGATGCCATGGGAACCTCGGGAACGCGGGATGCGGAGCTATGCGAGCAATGCGAGCAATCTTGACAACGCCCTGTCGGACGCGGCTAAAGCTATCGGCCCACGACGTTCGCGCCTACGGGTGCCACTCGCTATTCTCTCCCTCCCCAACCTCCGCAGCGATCCGCGATGTCGCCTCGTCCCGCCGCTCATGCACTGGTCACCGACCTTGCCCTCGCGCGCCGGCTGGAGCGTGCCGAAGGAGGGTCCAACGCGGCGTGCGTCGAGGCACACGCGGCGCGCCGCCCGCAGTCGGGCGCGGCCTGGTGCGACATCGGCGGCACGTACGCGATGTTTGATGGTGTGGGCTCACCGCTCACACAGACGTTCGGGCTCGGGCTTTTCTCGCCACCATCCGACGCCGACTTCGGTGCCTTGGAGGACTTCTTCCAATCGCGCGGAGCAGGCGTCTTTCACGAGGTCTCGCCGCTCGCCCATCCTTCACTGCTCGAGACGCTGCGCGCGCGCCGCTACCATCCGATCGAGCTTTCCACCGTCCTCCATCTCCCGTTAGGCGGTTCGGCGACACCGGCGGCGGGGCTTCGGGCACCGTCCCCCGGGCTCACCACGCGGCGTGTGGGAGGCGACGAACTCGCGGCGTGGACCGAGACGTCGGCCCTCGGTTGGGGAGAGACGCCGGAACTCGGCTCATTCGTGCGGGAGTACGGGGCCACCCTCGGCGCCGCGCGCGGCGTGTCGTGCTTCGTGGCCGAGCTGGACGGGAGGATGATTGCAGCTGGGGCGCTGTCCGTGCAGGGCGACATCGCGCTACTGGCCGGTGCCAGCACCATCCCTGCCTGGCGCGGGCGCGGCGCGCAGGGGGCGCTGCTGCGCGCGCGGCTCGAGCACGCCCGGGGCGTCGGCTGCGAGCTGGCGATGATGGCGGCGGCCCCGGGGAGCACCTCGCAATGCAACGCCGAGCGGGCCGGCTTTCGCGTGGCCTACACGCGCACCAAGTGGGCGCTGGCGGTGTGACGGGGCGCGCGGTGACCGCGTCACCTAACGAGACCACGCATCCGGCACGTCGGGGCCGGGGTTGTGCGTGAGGCGCACGGGCGCCGAGCCGTCGGCGTTCATCACGTACACCTCGTCGTCACCGTCGCGGTCGGAGGCAAAGGCCACGCGTAGGCCGTCGGGCGACCAGACGGCGTAACGATCGTTGCTCGCGTGTGAGGTGAGAGCGCGCTGCCCGGTCCCGTCGGCACTCACGACGTAGATGTCGAACGATCCGTCGCGATAGGCGTGATAGACCAGGCGCGTCCCGTCGGGCGACCAGGCGACGCGCGAGCCCTTCTCCAGCCCGTCGTTGGTGAGGCGCACGACGCCGCTGCCGTCGGCGCGCATCACATAGAGCTCGCGCGCGGCGCCGCGCGCCGAGAGGAAGGCGATGCGGGTTCCGTCGGGCGACCAGGCGCCGCCGACATCGTCGCCGGGATTGACGGTAAGGCGCGTCGGTTCGCTCCCGTCGGCGCGAATCGTGTAGAGCTCGAAGTTCCCGTCGCGTGACGAGGTGAGGAGGACGCGGGTCCCGTCGGGCGACCAGCGGGGAAAGCCGTTGGCGCCGGGGCCATTCGTCAGCTGCACGAGCCCGCGCCCGTTGATCCCGATCGAGAAGACCTGGTACACCCCCGTCCGGTTGGACATGAAGGCGACACCGAAACCGTCGGGGGTGTAGTCGCCATGCTGGTTGCTTTGCGGTTGTGCAGTCACCGAGCGCACGCCGCTCCCATCGGGATGCATCACGTAGATGTCGGACGGGGCGCCGCGCACCGACGAGAAGAGGATCTGGTTCCCCACGCGTGGCGCTGGGCCGGCGCCCGCCAAGGCGTCACCGCCGCCGCATGCGCCGGCGAGGGCAACGACGGCGAGGGCAATGGCAGGCGCAGTGCGGCGTGCAGCAAGGGAGGGGGCCGCGTGCATTCCCCAATCTGCACCTAACCGGGGAGCGCCGCCAGAAAGCGAGAGGTGGCGGCGAGCCCGTCGCGCAGCGCGGCGGTCGCGTTGCCGAAGCCGATCCGGACCGTTCCTTCCATCCCCAGCGCCGAGCCCGGCATGAGAAGGACGCCGGCCTCCTGCAGGAGGCGTGTGCACAGCTCGCGCGACGGCATCGCGAGGTCGTAGTCGAGGAGCGTCACCGTCCCGCCACGCGGCTTGACCCACGAGAGGCGCGGCTCGTGCGCCAGCCAGGCTTCCAGCAGCGCGAGGTTTGTGCGCACGATGCCCCGGTTGCGCGCCAGGAGCGCCTCCCGGTGCTCGAGGGCGAGCGTGGCGAAGTGCTCGTCCAGCATCCCGACTGAGATCGTGCTGTAGTCGCGATGGAGCAGGACCGCCTCGCGCACCTCGTGCGGCGCGACGATCCACCCCAGCCGCAGCCCCGCCAGCGCGAACGCCTTCGACATGCTCCCCACCGCGATGCCGCGCTCATACAGGTCGACGATCGACGGGCCAGGCGCATCGCCGTCCTGGTTCACGCCGCGGTACACCTCGTCGCAGACGACCCACGCGTTGTGCCTGGCGGCGATCTCGGCGATCGCCTGCAACATGGGACGCTCGATGACGGCGCCGGTGGGATTGTTGGGATTGGTGAGGGCAATGAGCCGGGTCCTGGGCGTGACGAGCCGCGCCAGTTCGTCCAGGTCGGGGAGGTATCCCCGCTCGCGCCGCAGCTGCAATCGCTTGACCTGCGCCCCACGGCTCTCGGCGATCGAGACATGCTGTTGGTAGGTGGGGACCACCGCGACCATCTCGTCGCCCGGGGCAATGAGCGCGTCGTAGAGGAGGGCGTTGGCACCGATGGCGCCATGCGTGGTCACCACCCGGTCGATCGTCACGTCGTCGTAGAGCGCGGCGATCGCCGCGCGCAGCCGCTCAGCGCCCTCGATGTCACCATAGGTGAGCCGGCGCGAACGCAACTCGGCCAGCACGTCGGGGCGCCCCGCCAGGTCGAGCAGCGCGCCAAGGGTGATCGAGTCCACGCAACTCTCGGCGATGTTGTACTGGCAACGCGTCTCGTGCGCGTTCATCCAGATCTCGACGGCGAACGGTTCGATCTTCATGGCGACGATTGCGGGGTTGGGCGCGGTGACCGGGAAGGATAGCATCCACGCCCCGCACGCGCCCGCCCACCGTGCTAGCTTGCAGTGCCGCCGCCAGCGATGCGGAGCCGCGTCGGCTGGACCGGTGCTCACCGTCTTCCTGCAGCGGGCGATTCGTCATGCGTTCCCATTCCATCAACGGTTGTTGGCTCGCCATCGTGGCGGCGGCGCTCACCTGCGCGGCGTCCACCGCGGGTGCCCAGGATTCTGCCACCGCGCGCGGCGCCGCCGGCGTGCACGCGCGCGCCAGGGCGACGCCCGGCGACATCGCCTTCATCCGTGGGATGATCCATCACCACGCGCAGGCGATCGAGATGTCGGCGCTCATTCCAACGCGCACCTCCCGTCACGAGTTGCACCTCCTGGGAGAGCGCATCACGGTGTCGCAACGCGACGAGATCGCGATGATGCAGCAGTGGCTGCGCGACCACGTCGCCCAAGGCGCCGACAGCTTGCCAGCGCAGGCACACGCTCCAGCGCACGCCGGGCACGGTGCCCCCGCGGCCAGCGACTCGCTCATGCCGGGCATGCTGTCCCCCGCCGAGATGCAGGCGCTCGCCACCGCCAGCGGCAACGATTTCGATCGCCTCTTTCTCGAGGGGATGATCAAGCACCACCAGGGGGCGTTGACGATGGTGCGCGCGTTGCTGGCACAACCGGGCGCGGCCCGCCAGCCGCAACTGTACGAGTTCGCCTCGGACATCGACGCCGACCAACGTGCCGAGATCGCCCGCATGCGGGCGTTGCTGGCAACGATCCCACGCTCCTGACGCGTCGGCGTCAGGCGTCAGTCGCCAGTCGTCAGGCCGAGAAGCGGAGGCAGACCGGCGACGACACGTTGGCCTCGGCGCCGGTGCGCGCCAGGCGCCCGGTGGCGGCGTCCACGGCAAAGCTGGTGATGACGTGCGATCGCTGGTGCGCCACCAGGAGGAAGCGCCCCGAGGGGTCGAGCGCGAAGTTGCGCGGCCAGTCGCCCCCGGTGGCAATCGTCTGCACCAGGGCGAGTTTCCCGGTCGCCGCTGCCACCGAGAAGACGGCGATGGTGTTGTCCCCGCGGTTGGAGACGTAGACGGCGCGCCCCGACGGGTGCACGTGCAGGTCGGCCGGAAAGTTGTTCCCCGTCGCGCCCGCGTGACGTGTCCCGATGACCTGTCGTTGCGCCCCGATGGCCGTCGTCGCGCGGTAAGGGAAGGCGACGAGCGTGGAGTCGAGTTCGTTCACGACGTACAGCGAACGCCCGTCAGGAGCAAACGCCAGGTGGCGCGGCCCCGCACCGGGCGCGAGCGCGGCGCGGAGGCCCTGTGACGGGAGCAGGCGACCACCGGCGGCGTCGTATCGGTACACCTCGATCGCATCTGTCCCCAGGTCGGCGGCCAGCGCGAACGCGCCGCGCGGGTCCACCACGATGCAGTGCGCGTGCGGCCCCGCCTGCCGCGTGCGGTTGGGGCCCGCCCCCGCGTGTTGCACGAACGCCGTCGACTCGCCAGCGCCTTGATCGCCAACCGGAAAGACGGCGACGTTACCGCCCACGTAGTTCGCCAAGAGGACGTGCTGGCCGGCGTGGTCGAAGGCGACATAGCACGGCGCCCCACCCAGCGAGCTGCGCTCGTTGAGCCTCGTCAGCGCTCCGCTACGCACATCGCGCGCGTAGGTCGTGAGCGCTCCCGCGCCCTTCCCCTCGTATGACACGAGTTCATTCACCGCCACCAGCCGGCGCCGGTCCGGCGAAAGCGCGAGATAAGACGGATCGGGGCATTCCGCGACCAGCGACACGTTGGCGAACGCACCTGTCGCCTTGTTGACCTCCAGGCGATAGATCCCGCGACTGGCGGTGCCGTTGGTGTAGGTCCCGACGTACAGCTCCCACGAGTCGGCGCCTGGCGTCATTGCCTCGGCGTCGCGTGCGGGCCACGACGCCACGCCGAGGGCCGCCAGCGCGCTCGCGCCAACAAAGTCGCGGCGCGAGAGTCGTGCGTCGCGACGCTGGGAATGTGTGGGCTTCACCACAGAACTCCGATGGTCGGGTGCAACATGGTCGTGCAACCCCCTGAATGATCGTTCCCCGCGCACGGCGGCGACAGCTCGCGGCTCTCTCGCGGGTATCAGGACGTGCGTGATTGCCGTGCCCCGCCGGCGCGATGCACTTCGCCCCGGGCGGGCGTAGCTTGCATCCAGTGGCCCTCCATCTCGAACCCGTTCGCGCGCATGTTCACGACCCGTTCGCTCCGCATCGCTCTTCCGGCCGCCCTGGCGCTCGCGCTGTCGCCTTTCGCGCGCGTCGCCTTGGCTCAGGATGACCCGCGCGTCGGCCTCAAGGCAGGGGTGCAGGACGCCGGCGAGGCGAGTCGCCACATGGAACTCGTCGCCCATCGCCCCAAGGCGGGGGGCTTCTCCAATGCCGCCGACCCGGGCGACTTCGCCTTCGCCAACTCCGACCTCGCCTTCAGCCGGCGCTACGCCTTCCAGGGAGGCTATCACGGTGTGCAGGTGTGGGACATTCTCGACCCGCGCAACCCGAAGATCGTCACCACGTATCCGTGCCCCGGCGGACAGGGCGATGTCTCGATCTACGGCACCCTCCTCTTCATGTCGGTGGAGCAACCGTCGGCGCGCATCGACTGCGGCGACACGCCGGTAACCGACACGCTCAGCCGCGAACGCTTCGTGGGTGTGCGCATCTTCGACATCTCCAACATCAACGCCCCGCGCCAGCTCGCCTCGGTGCAGACATGTCGCGGCTCGCACACGCACACGCTGTACGTTCCGCCTGACGACAAGAAGAACGTCTACATCTACGTGCAGGGAACATCTCCGGTGCGCAATCCCGGGGAACTCGCGGGGTGCTCGGGGCTCCCGCCGGAGAAGGATCCCAACACGTCGTACTTCCGCATCGAGATCATCCAGGTCCCGCTCGCCTCGCCCAAGGACGCCAGGGTAGTGAACGCGCCGCGCATCTTTGCCGACGCACAGGGGAACGTGGCGGGGTTGTGGAAGGGGGGCGCGCACGGCGAGGGGACGCAGGAGACGTCGACGACCGACCAGTGCCACGACATCACGATCTTCCCCGCCTTCGCCCTCGCGGCGGGCGCCTGCTCGGGGAACGGGATCCTGCTCGACGTGAAGAACCCGGCGGCCCCGCGTCGCATTGGCGAGGTGAGCGATCCCAACTTCGCCTACTGGCACTCGGCCACCTTCAGCAACAACGCCGATCGCCTCCTCTTCACCGACGAGTGGGGCGGTGGGGTGGGAGCCCGCTGCCGCGCCACCGATCGCCCCACGTGGGGGGCGAATGCGACCTTCACGCTCAGCAAGGATCGCAAGCTGCGCCCCGCCGGCTACTACAAGCTTCCCGCCGTCCAGACGGCCGAGGAGAACTGCGTTGCGCATAACGGGTCGCTCGTCCCCGTCCCCGGGCGAGACATCATGGTGCAGGCGTGGTACCAGGGCGGAATCTCGGTGCTCGACTTCACCAACCCGCACAACCCCAAGGAGATCGCCTTCTTCGATCGCGGTCCGCTGGGTGACAAGCTCATGCTGGGTGGCTACTGGTCGGCGTACTGGTACAACGGATACATCTACGGCTCCGAGATCGCCCGCGGCCTCGACGTGTTGCAGCTGACGCCCAGCGAGCTGCTCACGCAGAACGAGCTGGACGCGGCCCGGCTGGTCATGCTCGGCGACTTCAACCCGCAGATGCAGCCGCGTTTCACCTGGCCGCCCTCGTACGCCGTGTCGCGCGCCTACCTGGACCAGCTCAAGCGCGACAACGGGATGTCGGCCGACAAGATCGCCGAATCGTCGCGCGTCCTCTCCAGGGCCGAGACCGCCAGGCCCGCGGCGCGTCGCACGGCGCTCAATGCGCTGGCGGCAACGCTGGAGTACGAGTCGGCGCTGGCCAACAACGGCCCCAAGGTGCAGGCGCTCGCCGAGTCGGTGCGCAAGCTGGCGGCCATGAAGTAGCCGCGCCGGGCAGCACTCGTCACCCAGACGCAGGGGAGCATTAGTGCCCCTGCGTCTTTTCGTGTGTGGATCGCGGCGCCGTGGCGCCGTGCTCGCGTCTTTACAGGAGCCGCACGCGTGATTGACACGCCGACACAGCGTGTAAACGCTGGCGTGGACGGCACGGCACCGGATACGTTACAACTCCGGTGCCGGCGCGGAACCACGAACGCTGCCGCGCCGTCCTCTTTTCGCATGGACGCATGACTGCGCACGCCGCCCGCCACGACATTTCGCTCCTCGACGACACCGTCGTCCACTTCTTCAACGAGGGAACGCTCGATCACGCCCACTACGTCCTCGGCGCGCATCCGCACGTGGCCGACGGCGTCGATGGCACGTACTTCGCCGTCTGGGCGCCTAACGCCGCATCGGTCGCCGTCATGGGCGACTTCAATTCGTGGCATCGCAGCTCGCACCCCATGCGCCTCCACGGCACGTCGGGGATCTGGGAGGTGTGGATCGCCGGCGTCGGGCATGGGACGCACTACAAGTACCACGTCGTGGGGCGCACCGGCGGCTACCGCGTCGACAAGTCGGACCCCTACGGCTACTTCGCCGAGGTGGCGCCGCAGACGGCGTCCATCGTGTGGACGATGGACTACACGTGGAATGACGGCGACTGGATGGCCGAGCGCGCCAAGCGGCGCGCGATGAACGGCCCGATGTCGATCTACGAGGTGCACCTGGGGTCGTGGGCCCGGGTCCCGGAGGAGGCGAACCGCTCGCTCACCTATCGCGAGATCGCTCCGCTCCTTGCCGACTACGTCACCCGCATGGGCTTCACGCACGTGGAGCTGATGCCGGTCATGGAACACCCCTTCTTCGGCTCGTGGGGCTACCAGGTGTGCGGGTACTTCGCCACCACCTCGCGCTACGGGACGCCGCAGGACCTGATGTACCTCATCGATGTGCTGCACCAGCGCGGCATCGGCGTCCTCCTCGACTGGGTCCCCTCGCACTTTCCCACGGATGCGCACGGGCTGTCGTACTTCGACGGGACGCACCTGTACGAGCACGAGGACCCGCGCAAGGGACACCAGCCCGACTGGGGGAGCTACATCTTCAACTACGGGCGCTACGAAGTGCAGAACTTCCTGCGCTCCAACGCCGTCTTCTGGCTGGAGATGTTCCACGCCGACGGGCTGCGCGTCGACGCCGTGGCGTCGATGCTCTACCTCGACTTCTCGCGCAAGGACGGCGAGTGGATCGCCAACCAGTACGGCGGGCGCGAGAACCTCGAGGCGATCCGCTTCCTGCAGCGCCTCAACGAGTCGGTCTACCGCGAGCACCCCGACACCGAGACCATCGCCGAGGATTCCACGGCGTGGCCCATGGTCACCAAGCCCGCCTACATCGGCGGGTTAGGGTTCGGGCTCAAGTGGGACATGGGGTGGATGCACGACACCCTCGATTACTTCGCCAAGGACCCCATCCACCGGAGCTACCATCACAACAAGATCACGTTCCGGATGATGTACGCCTTCTCGGAGAATTACGTCCTCCCCATCTCGCACGACGAGGTGGTGCACGGAAAGGGGTCGCTCATCAACAAGATGGCCGGCGACAACTGGCAGAAGCGCGCCAACCTGCGCGCCCTCCTCGGCTACCAGTGGGGACAGACGGGGAAGAAGTTCCTCTTCATGGGGTGCGAGCTGGGACAGTACCGCGAGTGGAACCACGACGGGTCGATCGACTGGCACTTGCTGCAGTTCGAAGAGCATCGCGGCATCCAGCAGTGGGTCGCCGACCTCAACGCGCTCTATCGCGACGAGCCGGCCATGCACGAACTGGACAACGATCCTGCCGGCTTCGAATGGGTGGACTGCAACGATGCGGAGCAGAGCATCATCTCCTTCCTCCGCTTCAACCGCGACCGTTCGCGGGCGATCCTTTGCGTCTGCAACTTCACCCCTGTGCCGCGCGTGCGGCACAAGGTCGGCGTCCCCGAGTCGCTGCGCTGGGACGAGATCCTCAACAGCGACGCCACGATGTACGGCGGCGCCGGGTGGGGGAATCTTGGCGGCGTCTTTACCGAGCCGGAGTCGGTGCATGGGCGAGCGCGCTCGGTCACGCTCACGCTCCCACCGCTCTCCATCTCCTTCTTCCGCATGGTCCCGCTCCCGTCGGCGGCAATCGACTTCGAGGAAGCGTTCGCGACGCTCCCCGACGCGGAGGGGGTGGACGCGTTCGATGTGGCTGGAATCCCTGGCACGGCCGAAGCGCCGGGCATGCCTGACGAGTCGCTGGGCAGCGTCGACGTGATCGAGGCGCTGGGGCGTGTCAGCGTGAGTGACGCGCTCGACGCCTTGGAGTCGCTCGAGCCGGTGCGCGCCGATCTCGTCGCCGCCGATGAGTTCGAGCACGTGGTGGAAGCGCCAGTGATCGACCCCAGCACGCCGCACGAGGCGCTGGCCTTCGTCCCCGAAGCCGAGGTCGTGCATACCGAGACCGAACCGGCGCTGACGACTTCACCCAAGGCGCCGAAGGCGCCGAAAACGCCGAAGGGGGCGAAGGCGCCGAAGGCGGCGAAGGCGGCGAAGACGCCGACAACCTCGAGGAAGCCGACGACGTCGAAGACGCCGAAGGCTCCAGGGGAATCGAAGACGTCGACGACAGGGCAGAAGGAGCGGAAGAAGAAGGGCGCCGTGCAGCCCACGACCGACGCCAGCGACGCCGCCGCGCCCAAGTCGCGTCGCAAGAAACGCTAGCGGTCGCCCGTTAGGCACGCCGAATCCCAGGTCACCGCGTGGCGCGAGCCCGCGGTACACGTCCCGCGCTTCCCAGCGCCATCCGCCGTTCGACTCGTACGCATGCTGTTCACTCCCTTTACCGTTCGTGGCATCACCCTCCGCAACCGGGTGGTCGTATCGCCGATGTGCCAGTACTCGAGCCAGGGCGGCCACGCCAGCGATTGGCACCTCGTCCACCTCGGCGCCTTTGCCGTGGGCGGGGCCGGGCTCGTCCTCACGGAGGCGACGGCAATCTCGCCCGAAGGGCGCATCTCACCGCACGACCTGGGGATCTGGGACGACGCCCACATCCCCACCCTGCGCCGCATCAACGACTTCCTGCACGCCCACGGGGCGGCCAGCGGAGTCCAGCTGGCGCACGCCGGTCGCAAGGCGAGCACCGCGCGCCCGTGGGAGGGGAATGGGTACGTTGCTCCTGACGGTGGCGGATGGAGCGACGTCATCGGGCCCAGCGCGATCCCCTTCGCCGAGAACTACGCCATGCCGCACGCGCTCACCCGGGACGGCATTCGCCGGGTGATCGACGCCTTCCGCGACGGGGCGCGCCGCGCGCTGCAGGCCGGCTTCCAGGTGGTGGAGGTGCACGCCGCCCACGGCTACCTGTTGCACCAGTTCCTCTCGCCGCTCGCCAACCAGCGCGACGACGATTACGGCGGCTCGTTCGAGAACCGCGCGCGCCTCACGCTCGAAGTGGTGGCCGCGGTGCGCGACGTGTGGCCCGCCGAGCTGCCGCTCTTCATACGGCTTTCGTGCACCGACTGGGTGCCGAACGGATGGGATGCCGATGACACGGTGCGGCTCGCGCGCGAGCTTGCCGCCGCAGGCGTCGACCTGATCGACTGCTCGTCAGGCGGGCTGTCGCCGGCGCAGCAGATCCCCGTCGCCCCCGGCTACCAGGTCCCCTTCGCGCGACGCGTGCGACACGAAGCGGGGATCGCCACCGGGGCCGTGGGTCTCATCACGGCGGCGCAGCAGGCGCAACACGTGGTGGAAAGCGGTGACGCCGACGTCGTCCTGATGGCGCGCGAACTCCTGCGCCACCCGCGATGGCCGCTCCAGGCCGCGCACGAACTCAAGCAGGAGATTGCCTGGCCCAGGCAGTACGAACGGGCAAAGCCGCGTTAGGCGCTCGCGGCGGGCCTGAGTGGCCCGCCCGAGCGACTCCTACATGCTCGCGGCGGGCCTGAGTGGCCCGCCCGAGCGACTTCTACATGCTCGCGGCGGGCCTGAGTGGCCCGCCCGAGCGACTCTTATAGAAACCGCTGGACCGCGACCATCCCAAGCATCGACAGCGTCGCCGCGGCCGCGATCCCGCGCGACGACTCCTGCTCGTACGCCTCGGGGAGCAGCTCCACCAGCACCATGAAGATCATTGCCCCAGCCGCAAAGCCCAGCCCGTAGGGAAGTGTCGCCGCGAACTTCTCCACGAAGAGGAACGCCGGCACCGCTGCCAGCGGTTGCGGAATGGACGAGAAGAACGACCACCACGCGCACGACAGGATCGACGCCCCCTGCGGGCGCATCACCGCGCTGATCGCCAATCCCTCGGGGATGTTGTGCACCGCGACCGCCAGCGTGATCGCCGTCGCCAGCGACTCACCACCGCCAAACGACACCCCCACCGCCGCCCCTTCGGCGAACGAGTGCACCGTCATCACCGCGATGATGAGGAGCATCTTCCTCGCTCCCACCCCGCGCGCCCCCAGGAACTCCGTCTCGTGCTCGTGCCCCCCAACAAAGCGCTGCACCACCAGCATGAAGACGACGCCCAGGAGGACGCCGACCAGCGTCGCCCCCCCACGCTCCCGCGCCCCCTCCACGATGAGGCCGAACGACGCACCCAGCATCAACCCCGCCGCAAGCGCGTTGGAGTACCCCACCACGCGCTTCGACACCGACTTGATGAAGGCGAACGGGATCGCGCCTAACGCCGTCGCCACCGCCGTGAGCAGCGCGTACCAGAAGACGAACAACACGGGATGGGAATGCAGCCAGCTCATCGCATCGCCTCGGCAAAGGCCACCATGCTCGTGGCGGCAATGACGACGATGCTGATCGCCGTGCGTCCCGAACCGCGATAGCCGCCGGGCAGGAGGTCGGCCAGCGACAGGTACACGAGCGACCCCGCCGCCGCGCCCAGCAGCGCAGGGCGCAGGGCGGGCTGCGCAGTGGCCAGCGCGAAACCGCCAACCGCCATTGCAAACTGCGGAAGGTTCGATAGCGCCGCCGCCGCCACCGCGCCCAGGCGCCGCTCGCGGCGCACCAGATAGGACGACAGCGCGATCCCCTCCCCCACGTTGTGCAGCGCGAGCGTGAGCGCCACCACCACGCCAAAGCGCTCATCCACCGCGGCGGCCACGCCTAACGCCAAGCCCTCAGGCGCCGAGTGGATCGAAGCCCCGACCAGCGCCCGAATCGGCGGAAGCGAGTCGCCGCCGTCCAGGTTGAACCAGACGTGCACCAGGAACAGCGCCACCACCGCCACCGCTGCCCCCATCGTTGCCTGCACCGTCTCGCTGTCGAAACCGTCGCGGATGAGGGGATACGCAAGGCCAAGCATCATCCCCGCGGCCAGCGCGTTCGCGAACCCCACGAAGCGATCCTCGGGTCCCTGCACGCGCGAGATGATCGGACCCAATCCCGCAGCGGCAGCGGCAAGGGCGGCATACAGCGCAACGGTGTTGATCGTCATGCCCCAACGCTAGACGCAGAGCGGAGCGGGCGCCACTCGCCGCGACGAGCCGCGAAAGCGCTCGTCGCCGCGGGAGTCCGCCGCTCGCGGCCACTACCCTGTCGCAACTGGATGATGCGGAGCGCGCAGAAATGGTACGCCGCCACCGCTCACCTCGGTCAACTTCTGAATCGCCGAGTTGACCTTTTTCGCCGAGGAGTGGAATACTATGGCTATGACGATGACCGTCCCGCCGCTCATGACCGCCGAGGAGATACTCGTCCTCGACATTCCCGGCAGGTCGACGGAACTCGTGCGCGGGCGCCTCGTCGTGCACGAGCCTCCAAGCACGCTCCACGGTATCATCGCCGCAAAGCTGCTGTATAGCATCGCCCACTTCGTCTACGGGCACGACTTGGGCGCCGTCGCCGCCCAGGACACCGGCTTCCACATCTTCGCCAACCCCGACACCGTCCGCGCGCCCGATGTCGCGTTCATCCGAAAGGAGCGGCTCGCCGACGTGCCGTCGCGCGGCTACGCGAAGGTCGCCCCCGACCTCGTCATCGAGATCGTTTCGCCGAACGATCGCCCGGGTGAGCTGCTGGCAAAGGTTGGCGACTGGCTGCAGGCGGGGACGTTGCTGGCCTGGGTAATCGATCCCAAGCGACGCGCAGCGTTCGTGTACCGCGCCGACGGTTCCATCTCCTTCGTCGGCGAACAAGGCGCCCTGGAAGGGGAAGACGTCCTGCCGGGGTGGCGGTGCGCGTTGGAGGAGCTGCTGCGTTAGGCAGCGTTCGCCGTAGGCGAAGAACCGGCCGGCGAAGAGACGGCCGGCGAAGAAACGGCCGGCGCAGCATCGCCCGGCGCGGCAACCGCCGCTCCCCCCTCCGCTTCATGCACCACCACGCGGTCGCGTCCCCAGGCCTTGGCGCGGTAGAGCGCGAGGTCCGCCCGTGACAGCACCGCGTCCGCCGTCGGCGATCCATCGCCCATCGCCACGCCAACACTCACGGTGATCGAGATGTCGCCGTCCGGGTGCCAGAGCGGCGCCCCGGCCACGGCGGCGCGCATCCGCTCCGCGACTCCCTGCGCTTCCACCACCGACGTGCGGGGAAGGATCACGACGAACTCCTCTCCACCCACTCGCCCCAGCCGGTCGCCCTCGCGCAGCCGCTCCTGTAGCACCCGCGCCAGGTGCTTGAGCGCGATGTCCCCCATCGCGTGCCCATGCGTGTCGTTGATCCGCTTGAAGTGATCCACGTCGAGTATCAGCACGGCCATCCCGTCTCCCGCCGATCGCGTCCGGGCAAACTCCTCCTCCAGCCAGATCATCAGTGCCCGGCGATTGGCCACGCCGGTCAGCTCGTCGGTCGTTGCCTGCAGGTGCATGCGGCGCGAGCGGCGCACCTTGCGTAGCGCCGGAGCGAGCGTCGCCAGGAGCAACACGACGAGGAGCACCAATGCTACGCCCTGGGTCCGCCGCAGCTGTTGCCCCAGCGCGCGCGCGTGCTGCTCGTCCATTCGCTGCGCCTCGGCCAGCGCCCGGTAGGCGTCGCGCCACTGCGCCGCGCCCCCTGCAGCCGACGCGTAGGTTCGCAGCCAGCGCTCGACGATGGGCGCGCTATGGCGCGAACGCACCGACGGTTCCACCGCGCGCAGGATGTGCAGCGCCTGCTCCGCCTCGCCGCGCGCCACCAGGATCTCCGCACGTTCCAGCTCCACGTCGTCGCCCGTTCGCGGACCGGATGCGTGATCGATGCCCCGCGGCGCGTCGAACGCGAGCGCGAACACGGCCATGCCGATGACGCTGACGACACGCCATCGCGCGACGATTCGACGGAGGAGTGAGAAGGCGCGCATGATGCGAGTACGAGTCTCGGCACCGGCGCATCAGCGATGAAGAGGTTAGGGACTTCCCATGTTTGGGTGTGCGCCTCGAACCCCGACACCCGCGGCGAGGCGCGCATCACTCGTCGCCCTGTATCTTTCCCGCATGACCGCGCCGCTCACCGCTCGCGATCGTTTCGTCGCCTTTCGGCGCTCGCTCCCGCGCGCGCCGCGCCTGCACCACACGCGCGTTGCCGCGCGCGGGCTCGAATTCGCGGTCTTCACCACGCCGGCGGTGCACGGCGCGACCCCGCTCGTGTGCGTCAACGGCGGCCTGCTCTTCTCGCACAAGCTCCTCTGGCCCGCCCTTTCACCGCTCGCGCAGCACCGGCAGCTCATCTTCTATGACCAGCGCGGTCGTGGCGAGAGCAGCGCACCCCCCGGTGCGCAGGCCGCGCGCATCGAGCACGATGCGGGCGACCTGGCGGCGCTGCGCACTGCGCTTGGCTACCGGCGCTGGGATGTGCTCGGGCACTCGTGGGGCGGGGGGATCGCCCTGCTGGGCGTGGAGCAGGATCAGGGCGGGGTGCGGAGGCTGGTCCTGGTCGACGCCGTCGGCCCGCGGAGCGCGAGTTGGCTCCCGAACCTGCACGATGCCGCCCTGGCCAGACTTTCGGCCCCGCAGCGCGCGGTGTTGCAGCACATCGACCCCGTGACGCTCCGCACGGGCGATCCAGCGGCACAATCGGCCTACTCGCGCGCCATGTACCCCGCCTGGTTCGCCGATCCCGAAATGGCGCAACTCTTTGTCCCACCGCGCAGTGAGTCGCGCACCGGAGGCGCTGTCGCCGCGCAATTGCGACGCGTCGGGTACGACTGGAGCACCTTGGTACGTGCCGTGCAAGTGGAAACGCTCGTCATTCATGGGGCAGACGACCTTCTCCCGCCTTCGGTGGCGGCGGAACTTGTTGCCCTCTTGCCGAATGCCCGACTTTCGATCATTCCACAGGCGGGGCACATGCCCTTCTGGGAGCAACCGCACGCGTTCTTCAGTCAGGTCGAACAGTTCCTTGGCGGAGCGTAGGCTCCTGCGTATCCGCCGCACAAGCAGCACTTGCCGGTCATCATGAAGCGTCTGGATCTCGTCTTCGCCATCACCCTTACCTGCCTTGCCGGCTTTGTCGGCGTGGAGGCGTACGCCATGCGCGGCCAGGTGGGGGCGCGTCACGTCGTCGGTTCCGCCGGCGCCAACGCGTCGATCATCCCGGTCGAGGACGAGTCGCCCCGACCTAACCGCCGAGTGAAGAAGGGAGGAGACGCCGCGTCCGTCTCCAACGATCGCTCGCTCATCGACGTGCGCGCGCGCCTCGAACTCTCCGGCGCGGGTACGTACATCGGCGAGGTGCTCGCCGCGCACGACTCCGCGCTTGCCCGTTGGCCCGATCGCGCGGGGCAGCCGCTGCGCATCTGGATCCAGCCCATCGCCCGGGTGCGCGACTGGACGCCGACTGCGATTCCGCTCGTTCGCGATGCCTTCATCGAATGGGGAGAGGCCGGCGTCCCGCTCAACTTCTCCTTCGTGCTCGACTCGGCGTCCGCCGACGTGCACGTCACGTGGATCGATCGCTTCAACGAAGCGATCTCCGGCAAGACGCTCTGGTCGCACGACGATCGATGGACGATTCTCGAGGCCAACATCGTCCTTGCCGTGCACCATCGCACCGGCGAGGTCCTCGACACCGCGGCCACGCGCGCCATCGCGCTGCACGAGGTGGGGCACCTCATCGGCCTCGATCACACTACCGACACGACGTCTATCATGACGCCGCGCGTGCGCGTGAAGGCGCTCTCCCCCGCCGACCGCGCCACGGCGCAACTGCTGTACATGCTCCCCCCGGGGCCCGTTCGCGCGCGCCAGGGCGAGGATCGTTAGGCCGGCCGGCGCAACGCACCGGGACGCGAACGCGGGCCGCTCGACATGGTGCGAGCGGCCCGCGTCGTCCTGATCCCTGTGGTGACGCTCAGCGCCCTACCACTTGAGCGTCGCCGTGACCGGCTTGCGGCGACGCACCAGCTGCAACCTGAGCTCGCGATCGCGCGACTCCTCCACCGCCTGGAGGAAGGTGAGGGGCGACGCCAGCGCCTCCCCGTCGACGCTGAGCAGGACGTCTCCCACGCGCAGCCCAGACCGTTCGGCGGGCGAGCCACGCCCCGTCGCCACCACCAGGAGCCCGCGCACCACGCCTAACGCGGCGGCGAGTTCCGCCCCCACGGCCACGAACTGTGCACCGGCAAAGACCACCGTCGATGCACTCGTCGCGCCGGCGACCGGTGGCAGCGGCCCGGGAGCCGCGATGGCGCCGGGAGCCGTGGCGGCGACCGGTGTCGGCAGCGACGGCGTGGCCGGGCTCTCCGTTGCGCCCGCGGGGAGCGAGCGGCGCTGCACCACGATGCGCGGCGGGCCTGACCCGGGCACCGCCGATTCATCCGACGTGATGGTGAACGTCAGCTGCTGCATCGGGGCGAACGCCGCCGCAATGCGCTCGTCGATCCACGGGCACGGCGAGGCGAACTCGCCCGGATGTGGCTCCACCGTCACCGTCAGCACCTTGGTCTCCATCCCGCGACGCAGCTTGAATGGGATGCGGGTCCCGACCTTGAGGAGTGGGGTGAAGTCGATCTCCGCGTCGCGCAGGTCGCGCCCCGACATCGCCAGGATGCGGTCGCCGCCGCGAATCCCCGCCTTCTCGGCCGGCGATCCCGGATCGACCGACTCGATTTCCGGATAGTCGACGAACCGTATCACGAGGCCTCCCTCGTCGTCGCGGAAGGCGCTCGCATCGGCGGAGTAGATGACCCCCACCCACCCTTCCGGCTTGGCGGCGGCGCAGATGTCGCTCAGGCGGCGCTGGATACGCGTCCCGTCGTTCTCCAGCGCGGCCAGCTGCGTGCGCATCCTGCGCAGCGACACCTGCCCCTGCGAGCGCGCCTGCTCCGTGAGGTTGGGCGATCGCAGCGCCAGCTGCAACTCCTGCAGGTTGTCGAGGAGCGCCATCGACAGGCGCTTGCGCTCGAGCAACTCCTGCACCAGGTGGTCGACTTCCTGCTCGAACGGCGATTCCTCGCGCGCCACGTCACGCGTGGTACCGCGCGCGTCGCCGCGCACCGTCACGCGGCGCTGCTGCCCCTCCACCACCAGCGGCGTGGCCGCCAGCAGCGCGACTGCCGCCAGCCACAACGCTGGCGCCAGCGGGCGCCAGCGCGCCACGACGCCGTGGAAGGTCCAACGATTGCAGACGAGCGGCTTCGCCATCAGAAGCTCCCGAGCTTGTTGCCCACCGGGAGCGTCGTCCCCAGGCGGCGCAGCGTCTGCTCGCGGGCGCTCAACGTCGCGAGGTAGTACTGGTTGATGTAGGGATCGGATGGCGCGTCGCGCATGGCCTGTTGCATGGTCTGCGCGGTGCGGTCGAGCGCGGCCAGGCGCGTGCGATACTGCTCCGGCGCCGCTTCCGACGACGACGTGTCGTGCGTCGCCAACCACGCCGCCGCCTGCTCGTACTGGCGTTGCGCCTGGTCCAGCGCCGCGAGCGCGTCCTGCGACGTGCCGAAGTCGTTCCCCGCATTCGACGCCGGGATGACGTTTGACGGTGCGGAGCCGGCGGGCACCGCCCCACGCGCCGACGAATCGCCCAGCGCACCGGCGCCGCCTCGCAGCGCCACCGCCTCCACCACTTGCATCCCCGTGCTCATGCGCCCCAGTACGGCGCCCCCGGCCACCAGCACCAGCACGGCTGCCACGCGGCGCGCGACGTCGGCCAAGGCACCCACGCGGCGCCCGCCGTGCGCCGTGGCGCGTCTCGCCGGCGTGGCGCCCCCCTGCAGCAACCCTTCGGCGCGCAGTTGCTCGCCTAACGTATCCCATGCCGTGAGCGGCGGCGCGATGCGACGTCGCTCGTCGCCCGCCATCACCACGAGGCGACGGTACGCCTCCAACTCGCGCGTGCAGCTCACGCAGGCACCCAGGTGCTCGCGCTCCGCGGGCATCGCGCCCCCGTCGACCAGTTCGGCCAGCCGTTCAATAGGCAGGTGCAGCATGTTCCCGGTCCGTGTCAGCCCTGAATTCGTCGATGACGTGCGACAGCATCTTGCGCAGCCGTGCGCGCGCCTTGAACAGTTGCGACTTGCTCCCGCCGGGGGTGATCCCCAACTCGGCGGCTATCTCCTCGTGCGTGTAGCCTTCCACGTCGTGCATCAGGAAAACGGTGCGCGCGCCTGGCGAGAGGCGCGACGCCGCGTCCTCGATCGTCTGCGCCAACAGCGCGCGATCGCTCCCGTGCTCCACCGACGCCGTCTCCTCGTCGATGTCGGTCTCGATCTTCGCCAGCCGCCGCGTGCGTCGAAGCGCATTCAACGTCCGGTTCACCGCAATGCGATGCGCCCACGTGCCGAACTGCGAGTCACCGCGGTACGTGGGAAGTGCCCGGAAGATCTGGATCCAGACCTCCTGCGCGATGTCCACGGCATCGTCGGCATTTCCCACCAGGCGACGGACAACCGCGTCGATGTGCGGGGCATGTTGCGACCAGAGCCGTCGCATGGCCCGCTCATCTCCGTCGATGGCGCGCTGAATGAGGGAATTGTCCGTAGCCATGAAGTCCCGGGTACTCTACCTCTTTCGTCACGTCCCACCGCTGCGTGGGTTTACCCCTGCAACCCCTTCGACGACGGTTCGCCGCCCTCTCGAACGCCATTGTCACCCGCCCAATCGGGGGTTTTCGTCCCCAGCGAAGGACGCACTTTGCGCGTTGTCGTCCAGCCCGCCCGACAGTCCTGCCTGCACCCGAACGAGAACGTACGTGAGGTAGAGAAAGGCATCTCTCTACCTTGCAACAACCTAGGCATTTTCTTATTGTCGATATAGACCGCCCAGGGCTGTTGGTGTAGCCTTTGCGGTCCGATACCTATCGCGATCCCAGCTCGTCGGTGCGATAGCCCTTTGTTGCAGGAGAAGTCCATTGGTCGCCCATCTGGCCCTCGCCCTCGTACTCGCCGCCGTCACGGAGAAGCTCCCCGTGCGCTCGCCGCGTGCCGTGGGCATGTCCCCGGAACGCCTGGCGACCATCGACCGCGTCGTTCGCCGCGGGATCACGGCAGGTGGATACCCCGGCGCCTCCGTCGTGATCGGCCGCCGTGGCGCCGCCGTCATGCAGAAAGGCTTCGGGCACCTCGGTTGGACCTCCGGGTCGCCCGACGTGAACGCCGATCGCACCATCTACGACCTCGCCTCGCTCTCCAAGGTCGTCGGGACCACGACGGCGATCATGATCCTCGTCGACGAGGGGCGTGTCGAGCTCGACGCCCCCGTCTCGCGCTACATCCCCGAGTTCTCCGGCGGGACAAAGGACCTGGTGACGGTCCGGCACCTCCTCACCCACCGCTCGGGCCTCCCCGCCGGGCGCGAGCTGTGGCGGATGACCTCCTCGCCCGCAGAGGCGAAGCAGATCGTCATCAACACGCCACTGTATTGCCAGCCGGGCGCCTGCTACGAGTACTCAGACCTCGGAGCCGACTTGCTCGGCTGGGTCGCCGAATCGGTCGCCGGGCTGCGCCTCGACAAGTTCCTCGCCGAGCGCGTCTTCAAGCCGCTGGGGATGAACGACACGTTCTACAACCCGCCCGACTCCGTTCGCTATCGCATCGCCCCCACCGAGGTCGCCCCGCCGCGCGGCTATCCCCTCAAGGGCGAAGTCCACGATGAGAACGCCTTCGCGCTCGGCGGCGTGGCAGGGCATGCCGGTCTTTTCTCCACGGCGGCCGACCTCGCCATTTTCGCCCAGATGATGCTCAACGGCGGCATCTACGACGACGTTCGCATCTTCTCGGACAGCACGGTCGCGCTGTTCACGCGGCGCACGGCGGGGACGCGCGCCCTGGGGTGGGACACGGCAGACGGACAGGGCGGGTCGGGCGAGTACCTCACCTCGGCGGCGTACGGCCATACCGGCTACACGGGAACCTCCATCTGGATCGATCCCGACCGGCAGATGTTCGTCGTCCTCCTGACCAACCGCGTCCACGCCGCGCGCGCGCGCCGCCCTGCCAAGGTCATCGCCGATGTCCGCGCCGACCTGGCCGACGCCGCCGCCCTCTCAGTCGAGGATACCGAGCAGATCCTGAACATGCCTACCTCGTTCCGCGCCGATCGCGCCGACGGGTGGAACAAGGTGGTTCGTCGCTCGCGATCGTCCCGCCGCGGCGCGAAAGCCAGGTCCGCGCGCTCGACGAAGGCGGCCAAGGCCAGCAAGGCGCGCACTGCCCGCAGTGCGACGGCCAAGTCCAAGAGCACCAGCGCGCGTGCCAAGGCGCGCACGACGGCCAAGTCATCGAAGTCGTCCAAGCCCAAGGCGCGCCCCGCAGCGACGGTACGTTCGTCGCGCAGCGCTACCGCCAAGTCGCGCGCGGCCAGCTCGCAGCGACCGCGCCCGGCCGCCAAACGCCCTTCCGCGAGCGGCGGCGGCCGCTGACGCCGCTACGGCGAACGCAGTCGTCCTCGCTAGCCATCCCCTGAGTCGCCCTGACCGGCGGCTCTTTCTTTTCCCCGGTTTCTTCCCGAATACCTTGATCGGAATAGTCCCCCGCGCTGATCTTGTTGGGGAGCATGCGAGGATTACCGATGGACGAGACCGCCTCCGTGGACGTCGCAGACTTGGACACAGCCGACCAGCCCGAGCAGACGCGCTCTTCTGCGCACCCCACACCGCCCGCCTCCGCGACCACGGCCAGCGCCCCCTCCGTGGGCGGGGCGGACGGCACCGCGGCGGGCGCCGAGTCGACGCTGACCACCGATCAGGTCAGGCTGGCGCTGCGCAAGGTGAAGGACCCCGAGCTCAACCTGAATATCCTCGACCTGGGGCTCGTATACGACATTGCCGTGAACGGGAACGACATCTCGATCGACATGTCGCTGACGTCGCCGGGGTGCCCGAGCGGCCCCGAGATCATGGGCGACGCCGAGCGCCAACTGAAGACCATCGAGGGGGTTGGCTCCGTCGCGGTCAACCTCGTGTGGAGTCCGCCATGGACCCCCGAGCGTATCGAGCCGCGCGTGCGGGCTTATCTTGGGTTTTGAAGGGCGGAGGACGAGAAGACGAGAAGACGAGAAGCCTGCCCCGGCGAAAGCTGGGGACGAGGATGGACCCTAACGGGTCTCCTCCCCCGTTCCTGCCTCCCTGCGGCGCAGACCTAACGAATGACAGCGGCTAGTGACTCCAGCCCTGCGTGATCCACGGCTGTCACCGCGATGACGGCGGGCGGCGCGTCGTCGGCATCGAGGGGGAGGCGGACGCTGCGCTCGGAGGCGGGGATGATGCGCGCGTACCAACCGTCTGCGTAGCGGGCGCGCACGACCCACCAGTGCGGCTCGCGCACGTGGGCAACGGTTGAGTAGCCGGGGGCGGCGGTGCGGTCGGCGGGGGCGCGGGGGGCGGGGGCGGCGGCTGGGCGGCGTGCACCTGACGGCGGTGCCTCGACGAGCGGGGCATCACGGCGCGTGATGTCGAGTTCCACCATTCGTGGCTGCGGGACGCGCACCACCACGGGCGCGTCGGGGACGCCGCTGGCGAGCCACGGGGAGGGCGGGACGAGCGCCGGCGACGCGTAGAGCCCAGTCGCCAGGCGCGCATTCATCGAGTCGCGATCGACGAGGAAGGCGTCCATGCTGAAGTGGACGTTCCCGCTGTTGGGGGAGAGCTGGGCGCGCGTCTCCTGCACCTGATCCAGGAGCTCGTCCACCGGCCACGGCGGATTGCGCCTGGCGGAGGACCGCGACGTGTAGTTCCCCGGCCAGATGCTGCGTCCCTGCCGGTTCTGCGCACGCCACCAGGCCAGCAGCTCGCGATACGACTGCTGGGGCGCCGAGAGCTTCCAGTAGAGCTGTGGCGTCCAGTAGTCGACCCACCCTTCCGTGAGCCACTTGCGGGAGTCGGCGTAGAGGCGGTCATAGGCGTCGAAGCCGCGTACCGACTCCGGATAGCCCGGGCGCCAAATCCCAAACGGCGAAATGCCGAACTTGACCCACGGCTTGGTGCGCTTGATGGCGCCGTACAGCTCCTCCACCAGCTGGTCGACGTTCTGGCGGCGCCAGTCGTCGCGCGACAGCGTCCCCTCGCGCGCCTTGTAGGCGCGCCACGATCTCTCGTCGGGGAACGGGATCTCGCGTCCGCGGCGCGTCCGCTCGGGATAGGGGTAGAAGTAATCGTCGATGTGCACGCCGTCGATGTCGTAGCGGCGTACCACGTCCAGCACGACGTCGACCGTCTTCTTCCGCACCACGCGCTCGCCGGGGTCCATCCAGGTGAACGGGCCGTAGCGGTGCACGACCGCCGGGTTGGTCCTCGACAGGTGCAACGGCGACCTGGTGCGCGTAGTGTCCGCGGGGTGGCCGGCGCGGTACGGGTTGAACCAGGCGTGCAGCTCCATCCCGCGCCGGTGTGCCTCGGTCACCGCAAAGGCGAGCGGGTCCCACATGGGGCGCGGGGCGCGTCCCTGCTGCCCCGTAAGGAAGTACGACCACGGCTCCAGCCGCGACTGATAGAGCGCATCCCCCGCCGGCCGCACCTGCAGGATGATCGCATTGAGGTGCACCGCGTGCGCCACGTCGAGCAGTCGAAGCAGCTCGACCTTCTGCGAGTCGACCGGGAGTCCAGGGCGCGACGGCCAGTCGATGTTGGAGACCGAGGCCACCCACACCGCGCGAAATTCGCGGGCGAGGGGCGGGGCGATGGTGTCGGCGGCGGGATCGCTACCTAACGACGCATAGGGGAGCCCGCGCGCGGGGGCACTCCCGTCGCCCGGCTGCGCGCCCTGCTGCGCGCCGGCTGCCGCGGGGAGGGCTGCGGAAAGGGTCGCGCACGCGATGATGGCGGCCAGGCTCAGCGCCGACAGGTGGGCGCGCCGTGCCGCTCGCTCAGCCATCCCGGTACGGTGACGACGCGTCGTCGGCGTCGCGGGCGCTCTCGACCGTCTCCCGCGCCTCCTTCTCGCCGTTGAGTACGTCGCGCAGTGCCTTCACGAAGGCGGGGCCGAGGAGTTCCACCTGCCACGAGCGCAGCTCGGGAATCTCGCGCAACTGGTCGAGGTGGCGCGGCTTGGCACGCGCCACCGCTTCCAGCCGGTCGCGGGCGCAGAGGACACCGGGGTCGAGCTCGAGGTCTGCGGCCGCCTCGTCGCGCACCCGCTTGAGGCGCGCCACGCGATCGTCGAAGTGCGGATCGCGTTCCCAGCGTGGCGCCTTGGGAAAGCGTGGGAGCTCGCTGTCGGGAACGGCACGCCCGCGCGCGCACGCATCCAGCAACTCGTGCCCGCGGTTCTCCAGGATCCCGCGCCCAATCCCCTTCACGCCACGCAGCTCCTCCATGGTCCTCGGCGAGCGGCGCGCGAGATCAAGCAACACCTCGTTTGTCACCACGCGGAAGGTGCTGCGGTCGAGCGACCTGGCAACGCCATCCCGCCAGGCCACGAGTTCGCGCAGGAGCGCCAGTTCGCGCCGCGACAGGTCGCGCGCCCCCTTGAGGCGGAGGAAGGCCGTCCCTTCGTCGTCGGTGGGCCACTGCGTCCCTTCCAGGCGCGAGAACTCCTCGCGCGCCCACGCCCAGCGCCCCTTCTGCTCCAGCGTCTCGCGCAACCGCTCCCGCAGCCCCAGCAGGTGCATCGTGTCCTGCGCCGCGTAGTCGAGCATGTCGGCCGTCAGCGGGCGCATTGACCAGTCGGCGCGCTGGTGCTTCTTGTCCAGCTTCACGCCGAAGTACTGGTCCAGGAGCGCGGCGAGGCCGAACGCCTTGACGCCCAGCAGCTGCGCGGCAATGCGGGTGTCGAAGATGTTGGTGACGCGCCAGCCGTAGTCCTGGTGCAGGAGTCGCAGGTCGTAGTCCGCGTCATGGAAAACGACCTCCACGTCGCGCGACTCGAGGAGCGTGCCCAGTCGCGACGGCGACTCGACCTTGAGCGGGTCGAGGATGGCGTGGTGCGCATCGGTCGACAGCTGCAACAGGTAGATCCGGTCGACGTAGCGGTGAAAGGAGGCGCCCTCCGTGTCGATGGCCACGACCCGCGTCGACTCGATCGACGACAGGAAGTGCTCCGCCGCCTCGGGGGAATCGAGGAAAAGCGGGCGCGACGGATCGGATTTCCGCGAAGCGGTCACTGGGTCTCGTGCACATCTGGCGGGCCGGGCGATGCCGCGAAGGCGCTCGCCGACCGGATTCGGCCGCGCGCGGCCGGGACATCGGTTGGATTTCGTAATGTAGCACGGGCCACCGGGCCCGTCCCCCCATGCCGCCCGGCCGGCGCGGACGCGACGTTGGGAACGTTCGGGGAAAGGCTGGCACGGCGTGTCGGGCCACTACTCTCGACCTCGGCGACGCGGGGACGCATGTTAACGCTCCCCCCCCCGAACCAAGCGCCGTTCTCTCGATCCCGCTCCAAGCTCGCGCCCCGGACGCAAGGCCCAACTTCGTGCGCACTTTCCATCGACGCCGCTCCGCGCTCACCACCACTTCCACCCCCATTCCCAACGCCGTCCCATGATTGCGTACGGCGATGGGATCGAGATCGGCTACGACGACGCGGGAGAGGGCGACGCGATCGTCTTCATCCACGGCTTCCCTCACCATCGGGGGCTCTGGTCGGCGCAGCTGGGGGCGCTCATGGATCGCGCCCGTTGCATTGCGCCCGACCTCCGCGGCTTTGGCGAGAGCACCGTCGAGCCGCCCTACTCGGTGGAGCAGTACGCCGACGACGTGGCAACGCTCCTCGACGCGCTCAAGGTAGAACGGGCGGTGTTGTGCGGGCTATCGATGGGAGGCTACGTCGCCCTGGCGTTCTGGCGGCGCCATCGCGCGCGCGTGCGCGGACTCGTCCTCATGGACACCCGCGCCGGCGCCGATGACCCCGAAGCCCGCGAGCGCCGCAACCAGATGATCGCCACCGCCCGCGAGCGCGGAAGCGCCGCCATCGCCGACGCGATGATCACCGGGATGGTCGGCAAGCGGACCCGCGAGAAGTGCCCGGAGGTCGTGGACGACGTGCACCGCATGCTGGAAAGCGCGCCCGTCGAGGGGGTCATCGGCGCGCTCCAGGCCCTGCGCGACCGTCCCGATTCCACGTCAACGTTAGGCACGATCGACGTCCCCACGCTCATCGTCGTCGGCGAGGACGACACCCTCACCCCGCCCAGCGAGGCCATGCTCCTGCACGCGGGGATTCGTGGCAGCTCCCTCGAGGTGATTGCCGGCGCGGGTCACGTGTCCAACGTCGAGCGGCCGGCCGCGGTGAATCATGTGCTCACGGAGTTCCTGGCGAGGCTTTCACTCTCTTGAGAGGACGAGAGGACGAGAGGACGAGAGGACGAGAGGACGAGAGGACGAGAAGTCGAGATGGCTGGGCGCGGCGGGAGGGCGAAGCGTCGCTGCACTTCGCCTGCACGGACTCTGCGTCGAGAGGGGCTCTTCCGAGTCCCAGCCCTACACCACTGCTACCGCTGCCTGACGCGCCAGACTAGCCCAGCAGGTAGTCCCCCAGCTCGCCCAGCGACCGCGCCACACGCTCGGCGCGCGTCTCCCCGCTGTCGCGGACGGCGTCCAGGCGCACGGCGCGCATCCCCACCGCCAGCGCCCCGGCCACATCGGTGCGTTCGATGTCACCCACGTGCAGCGCCTCATGCGGTTCCACGCCTAACGCGCCGAGCGCGGTGTGGAAGATCTCGGGGCGGGGCTTGGCGTGGCCGACGTCCATCGAGTACACCGTCGCCGTGAAGTAGCCGCGGATCCCGTCCTGCCGCAGCACGAGATCCTGCGCGCGCCCGCTGGCAAAGCCGGTGTCGGAGATGATGGCGAGGGCATAGCGCCGGGACAGGCGCTCCAGCAGCTCTCGCGCCCCGTCCAGAAAGGGCGGCGGGAGTTCGAGGAGCGTTCGGTCGACGGTCTCCACGGCGGCTGCTACGTGCGCGCAATCGTCGGGACGCTCGATGCCGAGCTGCTGCAGCAACCAGTGGATCCGTTCGGCGGTCTGGTAGCCGCGCTGCTCGTCGCGCCACCAGCGCATCGCCTCCTCGGACGAGGCGAGGTAGAGGCGGTCGAATTCCTCGCGGCCGATGGCGTGCCCGAGCTCGTGCACCATCCCGAAGAGCGCCTCACGCCGCCGCTCGACGCGGACGGGCTCGGAGGCGCCCTGGTAGAGCGTGTCCCAGTAATCCAGGGTGATGGCGCGCAGCATCTCAGCCGTGCGAACGACGAGTCACGGTGTGCTGGCGCTCCGGGCGGGACGGATCGGCGTTCCGCCCGGTGTTGCCGAGGGAGGGGCTCAGCGGGTGGGGCGGCCCGGCGGGTTGGCGCCCTTGAAGACGTCGCGATTGATCTGGATGTACTGGCGCAGGTTGGCCGGGACGTCCTCTTCCGGGAAGATTGCCGTCACCGGGCATTCCGGTTCGCAGGCGCCGCAATCGATGCACTCATCGGGGTGGATGAAGAGCTGTTGCTCCCCTTCGTAGATGCAGTCCACGGGGCAGACATCCACGCAGGCCTTGTCCTTCGTGCCAATGCAGGCTTCGGTGATGACGTACGGCATGATCCCAGGTGGTTGAGCCGGTAGGTAGGCCGGAGGTACTTGCGGAGTGACAAGTATATGCGCTCCGCTCGGTGGATAATAGACGCTGGACATCGCCCTCGCGGCACACCAGATAGACACACATGCGTGTCACCATCAACGGCCGCTCGCGCGAGCTGTCACCCGAGCCGCTCGAGAGCCTCCTCACCACGCTCCGCGAGCGTCTCTTCCTCACCGGAGCCAAGCAGGGGTGCGACCGCGGCGAGTGCGGGGCGTGCACCGTCCTGCTGAACGGCGAGCCGGTGTGCGCCTGCCTCACGCTCACCCGCGCCTGCGAGGGAGCGTCGGTGACCACGGTCGAGGGGCTCGCGACGGGGCAGGCACTGCACCCACTGCAGGAGGCCTTCATTGTCCACGACGCGGTGCAGTGCGGCTTCTGCACCGCCGGGCAGCTGATGTCGGCGGTCGCCCTCCTGGCGCGCGACGCCTCGCCGGACGAGGGGGCGATTCGCGAGGCGATGGCGGGGAACCTGTGCCGCTGCGGCAGCTATCCGGGAATCGTGCGCGCCATCCAGGCCGTCGCGCGGGCAAACGGATGAGCGGGCCTAACGAGCGCCAGGGGCGTCGCTTTGTCTCCACCGTCGTCGAGGTGGAGGGTCGCCGCGAGGTCAAGGTCGTGGAGCTGCCGGCGCACGACCCCGCGCCGTGGGACGCGGACGCATCGCTGTCCATCGTTGGGCAGCGGGTCCCGCGCGTCGATGCACGGGAGAAGGTCACCGGGCGCGCGACGTTCACCACCGACATCCAGCGCCCGGGGATGCTGCACGCCGCCCTCGTGCGCGCGCCGATCGCGCGCGGGACGGTGACGTCGATCGATGCCGCCGCCGCGTTGCGGCTGTCGGGCGTGGCCGACGTCATCACGGGTGCCGACCTCCCCCGCCCCATCCGCGCCGGCGGGCTCCCGTTCCTCGGCGCGTCGGTCACCTATCCCGGCCAGCCGGTCGCGGCCGTGTGCGCCGAGTCGCGCCACCAGGCCATCGCCGCGGCCAGGGCGGTTCGCGTCACGTATGAGGCCGCTCCCTTCGCCATCACCTTCGAGGATGCGACGGCACCGGGCGCCCCCAGCGTACGCGGCGGCAACGCCAACACGATGCGCGGTTCTCCCATCGTCGTCGAGCGCGGCGACGTGGATGCGGCGCTGGCCACGGCCGACGTCATCGTCAGGCGCGAGTATCGCACGCCGTCGCAGCTGCACTCGCCGCTGGAGCCGCACGCCGCGGTCGCCGAGTGGGACGGCGATCGCCTCACGGTGTGGGAGTCGACGCAGGGGGTGTTTCGCGTGCGCGACGAGCTGGCCAAGGAGCTGGCGCTCCCGAAATCGCACGTGCGGGTGATCAAGGACTACATGGGGGGCGGCTTTGGCGGGAAGAACAACTCGGGGACGTACACCTTCGCCGCCGCCGTCCTGGCCCGTCGCACCGGACGCGCGGTGCGCTGCGTGTTCGAGCGCGATGAGGAGCAGATGGACGGCGGGCATCGCGCCCCGTCGCGCCAGGTGGTGACGTTAGGCGCGCGGCGCGACGGCCGCCTGGTGGCCATCGACGTGGTGGCGGAGGTGGCGTTAGGCGCCACGGGGTGGGAAGGGGGGCCGGCGGCGATCTTCCGCGAGCTGTACTCGTGCCCCAACGTGCGCACGCACGAGACGTTCGCCTACGTGAACACGCAGCCGATGATGTCGTTCCGCGCCCCGGGGCACGTGGAAGGGGCGTTCGCGCTCGAGCGAACGATGGACGTGCTGGCGCGCGAGCTCGGGCTCGACCCGCTGGCGCTGCGCCTGGTGAACTTCGCCGAGCGCGACGAGTCGGCGGATCGCCCGTACTCGGCGAACGGGCTGCGGCGGTGCTACGAGGAGGGGGCGAAGCGCTTTGGGTGGGGGGCGGCGGAGAATGCAGATGCCGACGCGGAAGGGAATGGTACGGAGGGGAAGGAAATGGTCACGTCGGATGGGCGCGGCGGTGCGAATGTGTTGTTGGGGGGGGCCCCCCAGCCGAACCACACCCCCCCGCACTCCCCCCACCGCGCGCCTCCCCACGCCCGCCGCCGCGGCGTCGGCATGGCCGCCTGCGTCTGGGGGGCCGGCGGCGGCCCTCCCGCCTACGCCACCGTCCGCCTCAACAACGACGCCTCCGTCGACGTCCTCAGCGGCACGCAGGACCTCGGCACCGGCTCGCGCACCGTCCTCGCCCAGGTGGCCGCCGAGTCGTTAGGCGCGCGACTCGACGACGTCCGCGTCATCCTCGGCGACACCGAGCGCACCCCATACGCCGGCAACTCCTGGGGTTCGATGACGACCGCCTCCGTCGGCCCCGCCGTCCGCGCCGCCGCCGAGGAAGCGAGGCAGAAGCTCCTCGAGGCGGCGAGCGAGATGCTGGAGTGCCACGCTGACGACCTCACCGCGCGCGACTCCACCATCACCACCCGCGACGGCGCACGCCGCATCGCCTTCGCCGATGTCACGCGCAAGCTCGGCAACGTCATGATCATGGGACAGGGCTCGCGCGGTCCCAACCCGGAGAATGTCGGGCTCATGTCGTTCGGCGCGCACTTTGCCGAGGTCGAGGTCGATATCGAGACGGGCGTCGTTCGCCTGCTCCGCATCGTGGCCGCGCACGACGCCGGGCGCATCATCAACCCGATGCTCGCCGAGTCGCAGTTGCACGGCGGGATCCTGCAGGGGATGGGCTTCGCGCTTTTCGAGGAGCGCCACCTCGACCCGCACTCGGGGCGCCCGGTGAACCCGTCGTTCCACGACTACAAGATCCCCACCATCGCCGACCTCCCGGAGATCGACGCCTTCTGCGTGGAGGGGAGCGACACGGTCGCCAACCACCTGGGGGCGCGCGGTCTCGCCGAGCCGCCGATCATCCCCGTGGCCCCCGCCATCGCCAACGCCGTGGCCGACGCGTTAGGCATCGAGGTGCGCGAACTCCCGCTCACGCCATGGCGCATCCTCACGGCGCTGCGCGAGGGGTAACGCCCGCCGCGTCACGTCGCGACGGGTCGCGGGGCGCGTTGGGCGCTGCCCTGGGCGCGGCCTTCATGCTGTCGGCCGGCAGTGGCTGCGCCGGCAACCCTGCGCCATCGCCAGCGACGCTACCCGCCGGAACGACCGACACCATCTGGTACATCTCGGCGCGCGGGAAGGACGGCCGGCGCGAACGGACACGACCGGCGCCAACACTCGCCTACGGTTTCGTCGTGCTCGACCGCGGCGGGCGGGGCGTCCCTCCCGGCGGCTCCCCGCCCTCCGCGGTGATCGACTCGGTGCAGCTGACGGAGGAGTCGTTTGGCCAGTTGATCGCCGAGCGTCTGCGCGACGCCCCCGCCCCGGATGACTACGCGGTCCTCTACGTGCACGGCTTCGGGACGTCGCTGCGCGAGGCGTGGGTGCACACCGCCACCGCGCGCCACCGCGCCGGCGCGCGCGCGCCATGGATCGTCTTCTGCTGGCCGTCACGGGGGAGCGGCATTGGCCCGCCACGGCGCGGCGCCCTCCTCACTAGCGCCTACCACGACGACTCGGCCGCCGCCGCAGCCAGCATCCCATCGTTTGTCACCGCCACCCGCCGGATCCTGGCCGATCTCTCGCCAGCACGAACCGTCCTGCTCGCCCACTCGCTCGGCGGACAGATCGTGGGAGAAGGGCTGGCGAGCGACGACTCGCTGCAGCGTGCGCTGCGCACCGCGCCGCTGCGCGCCATTGCCTTTGCCGCTCCCGATATCGACGCGGCGCGCTTCGCCGACTCGCTTGTCCCCGCACTGCGGCCGCTCACCCAGCGCCTCGTACTCTACGCCTCGCAGCGCGACCGCGTGCTCCGCGTTTCCGGCCGGATTCACGGGAGCGATCGCGCCGGGCGTCGCAACGCGCGAGCGATCCTGCGTGCGGGACTCGAGACCGTCGACGCCTCGCGCGCCTGGACGAACGAGGGATGGTTCATGCGAACGGTCGGGACGCACCACGCCATCAAGCGAGCCAACGGGATCCTCTTCGACCTCGGCTTCATCGTCGCTCGCCAGCGCTCACCGATGTGCCGCGTCACGCTCGGCATCGGATCGCTGACCACAGAGGGAGAATGGCGACTGACCAGCGCCCCACCACGGATATCGGACCAGGGGAGCACGTCGTGCGACGCACTCCAACCTGCTCTCATCCGTTAGGCCGCGCGGCGCGTCAGGCCACCGCGCGTCAGGCGGCGCGGGCCTGGGAAAGTCGACGCCGTCACCCCTTCCACGGCGGGAGCTTGCGTGGCTCTCGCCAGAGGTCGGGGTTGTGCCGGTACAGCGTCACCTTGCGCCCGATCGTCTGGATGATGTCGGCGCCTAACGACTCGGCCATCTGCGAGGCCAGCGCCTTGGGCGACTCGTCCAGCGTGCGCGCCAGCGCCACCTTCACCAGTTCGTGGGTGCGCAGCGCGTCGTCCAGCGCGCCCAGTGCGGTGTCGCTCAGCCCCTGGTGCCCGATGTGGACCATCGGGTCGAGATGATGCGCCTCGGCGCGCAGCTCCGCGCGTTCCTTTCCCTTCATGATGGTGTGCGGATCCGCCCGGCCCGGGCGAGGTAAGGGCGCGGGTTCAGCGGGTCGCCGTCCCACCAGCGACCGTTCCCGCGGTACACGAGCACCTGGAAATGGAGATGCGGCGCATTGGGCGGCGCATTCCCGGTGGTACCAACGTAGCCGATCACGTCGCCCGGTTGCAGCGCCTGCCCCTCGGCCAGCCCCTCGGCGTAGCGATCGAGGTGGGCGTAGTAGTAGACGAAGCGCTCCGTGGGGTCGAGAGTGTAGACGGTGAGCCCCCCCAGGTTGTTCGACCGGACCTTGAAGACCTTTCCCGCATCGGCGCTCAGCACCGGGGTTCCGCGCGCTGCCATGATGTCGAGCGCCGAGTGGATGCGTTGGCCGCGTCGCGCCGTGAAGGTGTCGGGGACCTTCTCCGGGACGATCCCGGCGACGGGGACCATGAGCTGCTTGGCGCGCAGGAGCGTTGCCAGGTCGGCGGTGGCGGCGCCGGCGGTGGCCGGGTTGGCGGGGAGCGGAAGCTCCAAAGGGTCTGGCGCGGGATCGGCCGGGCCGGGGAGGGGGCGGAGGGCGGGGGTACATGCGGCGAACGAGAGCTGCGCACCCACGAACAACGGTGCTACAATCCACCTCCACACGCGTCGTCCCAGCGGGCAGCGACGTCCCTGTCTCTCCCACGGGCCACCGACACGTCCCACCGCCGAGACAGTTGGGCGCGTGTCGACGCGTGGCCTACTGGGAATTGGGCAGGGAATCACGACGGCACGATTCATTCGTATGCAGGCGCACGCAAGGGGATCGCTCGAAGATGCGGCGGCGATGTGCACCCATCGCTCGCACACGGTGGGCGCATTCCCGGCCCGCGATGCCATTCGGTCACCGACAAACTCTCCCCAGCCGGCTCGTCGCCGGTGGAGGTGCCACATGCCCGTCTCGTCGTCGTTCACACGGCGTGCCGCGATGGCCGCCATCGTCACGCTCGCCTTGTCCGCCACCGCCTGTGCCGTCATCACGGGAACCGACGAGCGCTGGGATGAGCAGGGCGACCTGTCGCGGGCGCGCCGGACCTGGCTGGCACAGTCCATCACCGATTACGAGTACGTCGCGCGGTTCGACTGTTATTGCCTGCTGGGGGGCGTTGCCGTGCGCGTCACCGTGCTGGACGATCGCGTCGTGTCGGCCGAGATCGACGGGACGTCGACGCCGATCCCCACGTCGACGAATTCCGGCTACACCACCATCGACGGTCTCTTCGCGGGACTGCAGTATGCCATCGACCGCCCGGCGTGGGAGCTCGACGCACGATACGACCCGCACTACGGCTTCCCCACCGAGTACTGGATCGACCAGGACCGATACATCGCCGACGACGAGGTACGTTACGTCCTGCTCCGCTTCCGGTCGTTGATGCGTTAGGCGCCGAGCCGACAGTCGCAACCGGGCACCTGCCCGCGCGCGCCGCGGCGAACGCGCCGCCAGGTGCATCACCGCTCCCAGGCGAACCCCTGCGCCAACCGCTCGAAGCGCGCCGCGCCCGGCACGAAGGTGAGGATCGCCGTCCCCCCGCCGCGCGGCGTCCAGGCGCGCGCCGCGAGGTCATCGACCCCATCGCCGTCGGCATCGAGCGCGTGGAGCACCTCGTGCGCGCGAAAGCGCAGGTCGCGGATCGTCGCCTTGCGCGCGGCGCCAGCGCCCACCAGCAGGACGCGCTCCCGCACCCACTCGTAGTCGCCCGCATACAGCGTCACGACCACCACGCCGCGCGCCTCGCCGAAACACCCCTGCGCCACGCTGCGCCGTGCGCGCAGCGACTTCTTCAGGCGCTCGTACATCGGCTGGTCGGTCGACGCGCGCAGCGAATCCTCGGTCTCGCGCGCAATCCCCCTGAGGCGTGCCACGAACGCCGAGTCGACCGCGCGGTCGCACGGGGTCGCGAGACCATCGCCCGCGCTCGCCGCCGACGACGACCCCAGCGACGCACTGTCGGCACGGGGGCGAGCGACCGAACGCTGCGCGGCGACCACGAGCGCATCGCTCACGCGCGCGATCGAGTCGACCTGTGGCGTGCTCTTGAGCGTCCCCACGATGCGCCCGTTGTAGGGCTCGAAGTCGTCGATCGTTGCCGCAGCGCTCCCCCACGGCCCGTGCAGCGTGAGTGGCGTTCCCTGCTTGAACGGCGAGGTGGCGCGCGCTGCATGCCCGAAGGCGGCGATGCGCGCCGGGTCCTTCTTGAGGTCGATGTCGATGCGCCCCAGGTCAACCACGAGCTTCTGGTTGCGCGCCGCCGCGACGAACCAGTCTTGCACCAGTGGCGCAAAGACGAGACGTTGGGCGATGCTATCGGCAAGCGGGGCGAGGTGCACGCCTTGTGGCGCGCTCGTGCTCGGCGGCGCGCTCGTGCTCGGCGGCGCGCTCGGCGGCGCGCTCGTTGCCGGCGGCGCTGGCACGGCGGCGGGCGTCGGAGCGCCTGAGGCTCCGAACGCTGATGCCGCGGCCGACGGTGCGCCCGACGGCGATGACGCGTTGGCAGTATCATTCCCCGCCGGCGTGTCGGCGGGCCTCGCCTGGCAGGCGACGAGGGCGACGGCTAGCGTTGCGACAAACGTCGCGGAGCGAGCGAAGGACGCGCGCGTGGCGCGATGGGCACCCGTCGCGCCAACGGTGGCGGCGTGACGGGCGTTGCCTAACGCGGCCTGGAAGGGCCGGCGCCGGGGGGCGGAGAGGCTGGGGGCGGGCAGCTGCACCATCGGCATGAGTCGACGGGAACTTAGTGACCGCGGCTTCGCCCTGAAACTCCGATCACGACCACACCACCCATGGCCGCGTTGCACTACAGCCGCCCCACCTCGCTGGACGACGCCGTGACCCAACTGCAGTCGCCAGGGGCACTCCCCATGGGAGGCGGGACCGATCTCCTCCCGCAACTGCGCGAGTCGCTCGCCGCTCCCGAGGTGCTGGTCGACCTGCGCCGCGTGGACGCGTCCGGCGCCGTCACCTGGCACGCCGACGGCTCGGTGACGATTGGAGCGTCGACCCCACTGGCCCGCCTCGCGCGTGACGCCGCGCTGCGCGACGCCTTCCCCTCCCTTGCCGAGAGCTGCGCCGCCGTAGGCTCGGAGCAGATCCGGACCATGGGGACACTTGGCGGGAACCTGTGCCAGCGCCCGCGCTGCTGGTACTTCCGCCACGGTTTCTCCTGCCACAAGAATGGCGGCGACAGCTGCCGCGCCGAGGTGGGGGAGAACCACTATCACAGCATCCTCGGCGGCGGCCCGTGCTTCGCCGTGCACCCGTCGGACCCGGCCGTTGCCCTCACCGCACTGGAGGCGGTGGTGCACGTGGCTGGCGCCGAGGGGAGGCGCGACCTCCCCATGGCCGAGCTGTACATCAACGCTTCGCGCCCCGGGTCCCGCGAGACCGAGCTTGCAGCTGGCGAAATCATCACTGGTGTCACCGTCCCGGCGGTGTCGCGTGGCGGCCGGCAGCGCTTCGACAAGGTCATCCAGCGCGGCGCATTCGAGTTCGCGCTGGTTTCCGTCGCCGCCATCAAGCGCACCGACGGCGAGGTGCGACTGGTGCTGGGCGGGGTGGCGCCGCGCCCGTGGCGCGTGACCGATTCCATCGAGGAGGACGTGGGGAGCGGCGGGCTGAGCGACGACGACATCGAGACGCTGGGGATGCGTGCGCTGTACGACGCGCGGGCGTTGGCGCACAACGGCTACAAGGTCGATATCGCGGGCGCGGCGCTGTCGCGTGCCATTGCCTTTCTCGTGGGGCGTTAGGCATGTCGCGCCCCGACTTGCCCCCATCGTTCGGCGCGCTCATCCTCGCCACCGGCCTCGAGCGCGACCCCGGGCGGGCGCAGTGCGCCGACGACCACCTCGACACGCTCGTCGCCACCGCTGCCCTGCTCGGCGCGTCGCCAATTGTCGTGGTGCACGATGGCTCGCCGCGCATCGCGGCGCCGGCGCGCGGCTATCGCCTCCCGCGCCCGGAGCGCGACGACCTGAGTGCCATGCGGTTGGGTTTGATGCAGTTCGCCAATGCGCAGGTGGGGGCGGCGCTGCTGCTCCCCATCGAGGCCCACGCGCTCGCCCCGCCGATGCTGCGCGCGATGATCGCCGAAGCGACGCGGCGTGGTTTGCCGCTGGCGGCCGGCGCAGTGCACGGCGCGTTAGGCTTCCCGCTCTACGCCGTGCGAGACGTGTGGCGCGAACTGGTGACGACCGAGGGCGCCCTGGCGGGCGTCCTGCGCGCGCTGGGGACGCGCGTCCTGGCGGTGGAGATGGAGTAGGCCGTCCCCGCGAGTGCTACCGTCCGCCGACGAAGGCGAAGTTCTCCTCCGTCACGAGATGACGCGCATCCGAAAGGGGAATGTCGCGCACCTCGCCCACCGCGAAGACGTACTCGCGTCCCGTCACCTTTCCGCGCACGCACACCGCCTCGTCGCCGACATGGCGTACCGAGATGCGCCGTTCCACGCCCAGTGGTGCGATGGTGGGAGCGAGCGTGGGGCGATGCTGGAGCACGACGCGACGCGCGCGAGGGCGCAGCGACTCGAACGGCGCGACGGCGTCGTCATCGCCGACGGGGTCGATGGGTTCCATCGTGGCGGTCACGGTACGGGGCAAAGTGGCGAGGCAATCGGGGATCGTCGACATGTGCAAGCTCGCGTGATCGGAGGGGGATGTAGCGTTCGCGCAGTCGTGAGCGGCTCAGCGTCGCCAGGCGTGGCAGCGATCCGTGTGGTGCGGAGCGGCGGTGCTGATGCTCACGCGAGAGAAGATCGGCGCCGCAAGTCGCGCTGTATACTCGGGGTAACCCGGGTGGTTGAGCCCATGAGCGCACCGGGCCGCTCTCGCGAAACGTTTTCGTGATGTAGCTTACACGCCCGGTGGTGCTGCACCGTCCGTCCTAACCGTCGACCAGGCGCGTCATGCGAGTTCTGTGGGCCGTTCTCAAGCGGGAGTACCTCGAGCGCGTACGCACGCGGTGGTTCGTGATCGCCACGCTCTTCGGGCCGCTGTTGTTCGGATCGCTGATGTTCCTCCCCTCCTACCTGGGGCAACGCACCAAGGCCGCCGCTGACGCGGCACGCATCCGCATCCTCGATGCGACCGGGACAAACCTTGGCCAGCTCGTGGCGTTCGAACTGGGGGGCGGGATCACCGGCAACCCCTCCATCACGCAGGTCGAGCAGGCCACAGCTGCAACGCTCGCCGAGGCGGAAGCGCGTGCGCGCGCCGCAGTCACCGCGAAGGAGCTGCGCGGCTACCTCGTGCTTCCATCGGACATCCTCGCCTCGGGGAACGCGCGCTACGTGGGCGTGAATGCCACCGCCATCGCCGACATGGACCAGCTGCGCACCACGGTGCAGCGGCAGCTCCTCACGACGCAGATGCAAGCGGCCGGCGTCTCGCCCTCCACCGCCGAGCGTATCAGCGGCCAGCGCTTCAACCTCAAGGCCGATCGCCTCACGGCAAGCGGCGAGAGCGGCGGCTCGGGACGCCTCTCGCTCCTGTTCGCCATCACCGTCTCGATGCTGCTCTACTTCACCATCCTGCTCTACGGCCAGAACGTCTTGCGCAGCGTGATGGAGGAGAAGCAGACGCGGGTCGCGGAAGTGATCGTGGCCAGCGTGCGCCCCAGCCACCTCCTGGCCGGTAAGGTGCTGGGCGTGGGCGCGGTGGGACTCACGCAGATGGTCATCTGGATCGTCGCCGCGTTGTTGATGGCCAAATACCGCGTGAAGATGCTCGCCCTCCTGGGAGTCGGCGCGATGCCCCTCGTCGGCATTCCGCCGATCTCGGTGGGGATGGTGATCACGCTCGTCCTCTACTTCCTGCTCGGCTACATCCTCTACGCCGCGCTCTTTGCCGCGGTTGGCGCCATGACCAGCACCGAGCAGGAGGCACAGCAGGCGCAACTCCCCGTCGTGCTCCTGCTGGTGGGGGGCATCATGTTCCTGCAACCGGTCCTCAGTGCCCCCGAGGGGACGCTGGCCAAGGTGCTCGCCTGGTTCCCGTTCACCGCCCCGATCATGATGCCGCTGCGCTTGACCGCGGTCGAAGTCGCGCCGTGGGACATCGCGCTATCGATCCTGGCGCTGCTCATCTTCAGCTACCTGGCCATCGCCTTCGCTGCCCGCATCTACCGGACGGGGATCCTCATGTACGGCAAGCGCGCCACGCTGGCGGAGGTCATCCGCTGGGCTCGGCAGTCGAGCTGAACCGACGCGTCGTGGAAGGGCGCTCTCACCGCTCCCGATCGAGCGGCCGAATCCACGCACACTTTCGTTGACTTATTTCCTGACACCGGCCATCTTCCCCGTCCGATGGCTGGATTCACACCCTCCGCTCCCCCGGGATACCGCGGCCTGCGTGGCGACGTGCTCGTCGCCCTCAAGAAGGCCCAACCGCTGACCGCCAAAGAACTTGGCGCTCAATTCGGGGTCACGCCCAACGCCCTCCGGCGGCACCTCAAGGAGCTCGAAGCTGGGGGGTTCGTCCGCTACCAGCGCGAGATTCGGGGGGTGGGCGGTCCGGTCTTCGCCTACTCCCTTACCGACGACGGCGAGCGCCTCTTTCCACGCGCCTACGACACCGCGCTAAACGAGGTGCTCGAGCTCGTGCGCCAGCAGTTGGGGTCGGACGGCGTGGTTGAGCTCTTCCGGAAGCGGTGGGCCGATATCGCCGAGAAGGCAAAGCCGGAGTTGGCGCGCCTTCCGTTGAATGAACGGGCGCAGCGGCTGGCGCAGCTTCTCACCTCGCTCGGCTACATGGCCGAGGCGTCGCCGGGAGACACCGCAACGCTGCGCGAGCACAACTGCGCCATCCGCGCCGTGATCGAACGCTTTCCGGAGATCTGCGTCGCCGAGGAGCGCTTCCTCGCCGAAGTGCTCGGCACCAGCGTGACGCGGCAGACGCACATTGCCGCCGGGGCCAACTGCTGCGAGTACTGCATTCACCCGTCGGCGACGGTGGAGGGCGACCAAGCGTTGGCGTCCCTCTCCAGTTCGCCGAGCGACGATCCAGCGAACGGCGCCCTTCCCTTCGTACAACTTGCTTCCGCGCGGGGCGTTGCGCCCGCGCTCCGGCCTGCACTGCAGGAGATGCCATGAGTTCCGCCATCGACCAACTGGTCTCGAAGGAGTACCAGTACGGCTTCACGACCGACATCGCGACCGACACGATCCCGCCGGGGCTCAGCGAGGAGGTGGTGCGCCTCATCTCGGCCAAGAAGGGGGAGCCGCCGTTCCTGCTCGAGTGGCGCCTCAAGGCGTTTCGCCGCTGGCAGCAGATGACGGAGCCGCATTGGCCTAACGTGACCTACCCCGCCATCGACTACCAGGGGATCTCGTACTATTCGGCGCCCAGGACGGCCAAGCCGTTAGGCAGCCTCGACGAGCTCGACCCGAAGATCAAGGAGACGTACGACAAGCTGGGGATCCCGCTGCACGAGCAGAAGCTGCTTGCCGGCGTGGCGGTGGATGCGGTCTTCGATTCTGTCTCGGTCGGCACGACGTACAAGGAAGAGCTCAAGAAGCACGGAATCATCTTCTGCTCGTTTGGCGAGGCGGTGCGCGAACACCCGGAGCTCATCGAGAAGTATCTCGGTTCCGTGGTTCCCTACAGCGACAACTATTTCGCCGCGCTCAACTCGGCGGTGTTCTCCGACGGGTCGTTCGTCTACGTCCCCAAGGGGGTGCGCTGCCCCATGGAGCTGTCGACGTACTTCCGCATCAACGCCGCGGATACCGGGCAGTTCGAGCGTACGCTGATCGTGGCGGACGAGGGGGCGTACGTGAGCTACCTCGAGGGGTGCACCGCGCCCAAGCGCTCCACCAACCAGCTGCACGCCGCCGTTGTGGAAATCGTCGCCCTCGACAACGCGACGGTGAAGTACTCCACGGTGCAGAACTGGTACGCGGGCGACGAGGAGGGGAAAGGCGGCATCTACAACTTCGTCACCAAGCGCGGCAAGGCGTTCACGAACTCCAAGATCTCGTGGACGCAGGTGGAGACCGGCTCGGCGATCACCTGGAAGTACCCCAGCGTGATCCTGCAGGGCGACAACTCGACCGGGGAGTTCTACTCGGTCGCGGTCGTCAACAACATGCAGCAGGCCGACACCGGGACCAAGATGATCCACATTGGCCGCAACACGAAGTCGAACATCGTCTCGAAGGGGATTTCTGCCGGCAAGGGACAGAACTCGTATCGCGGCCAGGTGAAGGTGATGCCCAAGGCCGAGAACGCGCGCAACTACACGCAGTGCGATTCGATGCTCATCGGCAACGCCTGCGGTGCGCACACCTTCCCGTACATCGAGGCCCAGAACAACTCGGCCACCATCGAGCACGAGGCGAGCACGTCGAAGATCGGGGAGGACCAGATCTTCTACCTGAAGCAGCGTGGCATGTCGGCCGAGCAGGCGGTGTCGATGATCGTCTCGGGGTTCTGCCGCGAGGTGTTCAAGGAACTTCCGATGGAGTTCGCGCTCGAGGCGCAGCAGCTGCTCGGAATTACGCTCGAAGGGTCGGTCGGGTAGCTCGTCGGCAAGAAGACGAGAGGACGAGAAGACGAGTTCGATCGCTTCCGCTTTGAGTTGGTCTCGCGCTTCACCCGGCATGAAGAAGCTCTGATCCCCCGCAGTTGAGTTCACTCGTCCTCTCGTCCCCAGCCTTCGCTGGGGCAGGCCTCTTGTCTTCTCGTCTTCTCGTCCTCTCGTCTTCTCGTCCTCTCGTCTTCTCGTCCTCTCGTCCTCTCGTCCTCTCAAGAAAATGCTCGTCATCAGGAATCTGCGCGCCTCGGTCGCCGACAAGGAAATCCTCAAGGGCATCTCGCTCACGGTGAACGCCGGCGGAGTGCACGCCATCATGGGACCTAACGGTTCCGGGAAGTCGACGCTCGCCCAGGTGCTCGCCGGCCATCCCGGCTATGAGGTCACGGGCGGGAGCGTGGAGTACGAGGGGAAGGACCTCCTCGAGATGGAGCCCGAGGCGCGCGCCCATGCCGGCGTCTTCCTCGCGTTCCAGTATCCGATCGAGATCCCCGGCGTCTCCAACGCCTACTTCCTGCGCACCGCGTACAACGAAGTGCGCAAGGCAAACGGGGAAGAGGAGGTCGACCCGATGGACTTTCTCGACATCATGACCGAGAAGCTCAAGCTGGTGGAGATGGACGAGGCGATGCTCCAGCGCTCGGTCAACACCGGCTTTTCCGGCGGCGAGAAGAAGCGCAACGAGATCTTGCAGATGGCGGTGCTGGAACCGCGGCTGGCGATACTCGACGAGACCGACTCGGGGCTCGACATCGACGCGCTTCGCATCGTGGCGCATGGCGTCAACACGCTCAAGCGTCCCGACCGGGCGACGATCGTCGTCACGCACTATCAGCGCCTCCTTGAGTACATCGTCCCCGACTACGTCCACGTGCTCGCCAACGGGCGCATCGTGAAGTCGGGGGGGAAGGAGCTGGCACTGGAGCTCGAGGCCAAGGGGTACGACTGGCTGCTGGATGAACCGGCGGCGGTGGGAGGCTAAGGTGAGCACGGCACTCTATCGCGAGCAGTTCGCGACCATTCCTGCCGGCGGGCCGGCCTGGCTGGCCGGGTTGCGCGAGCGCGCGCTTGCCGCGTTCGAGGGATATGGCTTCCCGACGTCGAAGAACGAGGACTGGCACTTCACCTCGCCGGCCCCGATCACCGAGACGTCGTTCGCGCCGATGTCGCCCTCGTCAGGCGCCGTCACCACGTCGGACCTCGCGCCCTATCTCGTGGGGAACGCCAACTGGCCGACGGTGGTCTTCGTGAACGGGCGCTACGCGCCGGCGCTCTCGCGGGTGGACGCGCTTCCCGCCGGCGTGCGCATCCTGTCGCTCGCCTCCGCGCTGCACGAGGAACCGACGCTCCTCGAGCAGCACCTGGGGAAGCTGGCCGAGTTCGACCAGCAGGCGTTCGCCTTCACCGCGCTCAACACGGCGATGATGCGCGACGGGGCGGTGTTGCACGTGGCGAAGGAGACCGAGGCGGCGACGCCCATCCACCTCCTGTTCGTGACCGACGCCGGCGCCGCGGGGGGCGTGGCCTATCCGCGCAACCTCGTGGTGATGGAGCGGCAGGCACGAGCGACGATCATCGAGCAGTATGTGTCGTTAGGCGACGTGCGGCACCTGACCAACGCCGTCACCGAGTGTGTCCTGGCCGATGGGAGCACGCTGCACCACTACCGCCTGCAGCGCGAGGGGCGGCGGGCGTTTCACGTGGGGCACGTGGAGACGATGCAGGGGCGCGATTCGCACTACGTCTCGTTCTCCTTCGCGACCGGCGCCGAGCTGTCGCGCACCAACATCTACACCATCCTTGCAGGCGAGGGGTGCGGCGCAACGCTGAACGGGCTCTACATGCTCGACGGCGACCAGACCTGCGACCACCAAACGCGCATCGAGCACGCGGAGCCCAACTGCTATTCGCGCGAGATGTACAAGGGGATCCTGGACGGCACGTCGCACGGCGTCTTCAACGGCAAGGTCTACGTGCGCCCCATTGCCCAGAAGACGGACGGGAAGCAGACAAACAAGACGCTCCTCCTCTCGGACAAGGCGCGGATCGACACGAAACCGCAGCTCGAGATCTTTGCAGACGATGTGAAGTGCACGCACGGCGCGACGGTAGGCAAGCTGGACGCGATCGCCGCCTTCTACATGAAGTCCCGCGGCGTCAACGCCGACACGACGCGCCGGCTGCTGACGTACGCATTCGCGGCGGAAGTGCTGGAGACGATCGAGCTGGAGCCGCTGAAGGAGGATCTCGAACGACTGACGCTGCAGCGATACCTGTAGCTGGTGGGTCGGGCGAAAGGTCATGAACTCCCGCCGCGGCGTCGCTCGTGGGTGCGCCGGCCGGCAGTAAGGTCAAGACTTTTCACCACAGGGTGTCGCAGGGCGGTTGCAGCGCGAGGTTCGGGCGAAAAGACACCGCGGCGAACGCGATCGGCTGGCGCACACCGCGCCGCCGCTCGAACGACGATGATGCTTGAAAGGGGACGGTTCCGGATGTCGACTCAACTGGCGCACACTCCGCTCGACGTCGCGAAGATCCGCGAGGACTTTCCCATCCTCGCCATGGAAGTGCGCGGCAAGCCGTTGGTCTACCTCGACAATGCGGCCACGTCTCAAAAGCCGCGCAGCGTCATTCACGCCCTCACGCAGTACTACGAACGCGAGAACGGGAACATCCATCGCGGGGTGCACTACCTGAGCGAGAAGGCGACCGAGTTGTACGACCTCACGCGTGAGACCGCGCGGCGCTTCTTCCATGCACGTCACGCCCACGAGATGATCTTCACGCGCGGCGCCACGGAGGGCATCAACCTCGTGGCGTCGTCGTTCGCACAGGGCGTCCTCAGGGGCGGCGACGAGATCCTCGTCTCGACCATGGAGCACCACTCCAACATCGTCCCCTGGCAGATGGCCTGCGAGCGGACCGGCGCCGTGCTCAAGGTCATCCCCATCACCGATGCCGGCGAGCTGGACATGGGCGCGTATCGCGCGCTCCTGAGCGAACGCACGAAGCTCGTCAGCGTCGCGCACATCTCCAACGCACTGGGCACCATCAACCCCGTCGCCGAGATCGTGCGGCTGGCGCATGAGGTCGGGGCGGCAGTCTTCATCGACGGGGCGCAGTCGGCGCCGCACGCGCAGGTGGACCTGCAAGCGATCGACTGCGACTTCTTCGCCTGTTCCGGCCACAAGATGCTCGGCCCCACCGGGGCGTCGATCCTCTACGGGAAGGAAGCGTGGCTCGACAAGCTCCCGCCGTACATGGGCGGGGGCGACATGATCGACTACGTCTCCTTCGAGCGGACGACCTATGCCAGGCTCCCCTCCAAGTTCGAGGCTGGGACGCCGTCCATCGGCGATGTGGTCGCCTATCGCCACGCCTTCGAGTACCTGGAGCAGGTGGGGCTCGACGCCGTCGCCGCGCACGAGCACGAACTCCTCGCGCACGCAACGGAGCAGCTGCGCGACATCCCGGGGGTGCGCCTCATTGGCACCGCGGCAGAAAAGGCCGGTGTGCTCTCGTTCACGATGGACTGCGCCCACCCGCACGACATCGGGACCATTCTGGATGGCTTCGGCATCGCCATTCGGGCCGGTCACCATTGCGCCCAGCCGCTGATGCGGCGATATGGTGTTCCCGCCACCGCGCGCGCGTCATTCTACCTGTACAACACGCGCGATGAGGTCGACCGCCTCGTGCAGGGCATTCACCACGTGCGTTCCGTCTTTGCCTGACGATGGACCTCGGCAATCTCTACCAGGACGTCATCCTCGAGCACAACCGCAATCCCCGCAACTGGGGAGAGCTCTCGCCCCCCAGTGAGCGTGCCGACGGGCGCAACCCGATGTGCGGCGACGAGGTCACGGTCTGGCTCAAGCTCGACGGCGATCGCATCACTGAGGTGACGTTCGTCGGCACCGGCTGCGCGATCTCCAAGGCGTCGGCGTCGATGATGACACAGGCGGTGAAGGGGAAGACCGTCGCCGAGGCCGAGTCGACCTTCGAGCAGTTCCACGCGATGGTCACCGGGCATCATCCGTCGCCGGGAACCGACGCCATGCTGGGGAAGCTCAAGGTGTTCGCCGGAGTCGCGCGCTTTCCGGCACGCGTGAAGTGCGCGTCGCTCTCGTGGCACGCGTTGAGGGAAGCGCTGGAAAGCGGGAAGGCGCGCCAGCGCTGACCGGACGTCCCAAACTCCCGAAAACACGAACGCCCCGCACGCCTGCCAGCATCATCGGATGCCGCCGCGTTCGGGACCGCCCAGCTGAAGCGCCTTTTCTTGCCGGAAGTGCACAACGTGCGCGGCACCGGCTTGCAGTCACCGCCCGTCCCCGCACCACCCGCACAACAAGCTTGCCCCCACTCACAACCGCTCCGCACCACACGGAAGCGTGTATGGTGCCGGCACGTCGTGCGTGTCCCCCCGAAGGGAGCGACCGGCGCGCGGGTCCGCCGGCCGCCTCCACAACCCAACCCTTCCACACCCCACCACTCCGCACCACCCCTCCACAACCCCGCCACCACGCCGCTCACCACACCCTTATCCACCCACCGCTTCCCCTGAGCCACCCCACCCCAGCCCACCCATCTCCGGCGAGAGCCTCCACTGCACGCTCGCCCAAACGATCAACAGCGCTACTTCACGCCGTCGCCCTGCGCTCGGCGAACTTCTCCGCTGCATCGTCACCGCCCCACACGTCAGCCGTGGGAGCGACGACGCGATACGGATGCAGCGCGCGAACCGCCTTCGCCTTGCGATCGAAGAAGCCGGAGCGCCGCAACGACGCCTCCAGCACCCATTCCCATCCATAGCGCGCCTGGAAGTCGCGCTCCGTCATCCCGAAAAGTTCGTGGATCCAGCGCCGAAGCTCGGCGGCATTGGGTTCGTCAGCCGAGAGAAGGCGGTTGACCGACGTCCGGTCCGACGCCAGGTCGGCGAGCGCCGCCGCGCGCTGCCACTCCAGCGCACTCCAGTCGCCCAGCAGGCGTAGCTGCTCGCGGACGCTGAAGGGGAGGAATGCGACTTCGTTGCGGCGCAGCGCCGGCCGTGTGAAGAGATCGGCCAGGGTACGCGACAAGGTGGCGGTGCGCGTGCGGCGCACGAGCCAGTCGACCAGGTCACTCGGCGTGGGACGCGGACGAGCCGCAACCGCGCGCAGGATCGCCGTGGCCCCCTCGACGTCGTCGAGGCCGAAGACGACGCAGGTGCGCGGGAGGCGACGCGTGGAGCGCATCCCCGACTCCTCGCTCGCCAGGAGGCAGAGCGGGCACCAGGGCGCGAGGTCCATCTGTGCCTTGACGTCGTTCGTGGTCGGACGGCGCTCGACCGTGTCGAGCAGCGCGACCGACCCCAACTCGGGGGTCTGGTCGTGCATCCGGCGCGCCATCTGGTAGGGCGGCTCGAGGATCAGGAGCGACGAGTGACTCATGGGAGTCAGGATAGGATCGCCCTGGAAGCCTGTACACTCGTAGCAACCCCAGTCCGGAAGCGGGGGGGTGGGGGGGGTGAAGAAGGGGGGGGAGCCGACGTGGCCACCCCCCTTCTCCCTCTTCGCGCGTCGCTCCCCTCGCTCCTCCCGTTCCCGCTGGGCGCTGGCCCGCGTTAGGCGGGGGGTGGCGATTGCGGGGTGTCGCGCGAAAGCGAGTTGTCTCCCTCACCCATCGCTTGAGGGTCGAGAGTCACGCGACCATCGGTCTCCGTGTCTTCTGCCTGACCCTCTGGTGGCAGCATGATGGCAAAGCGCATCAACCCCCACTCGGTCGTGATTCCCAGCGCTTTACGGATGCTGGCGCGATGAAACTCGATGGTTCTGGGGGAAACGCCGAGTATTTCGGCGATGTCGGTGCTGGACTTACCGTCGCCGATGAGACGGAGGATTTGCAGGTGTCGGGGGGTGAGCCGGTCGAGCGCGGGGTGCTGCACCGCCGTGGCGTCACGAAACGAGCGCTTGGGGACGCGCGGGGAGATGAACGCCTTGCCGGCCAGGACGTGCTCGATGGCTGAATTGAGCTCCTCGGCTGAGGCCTCCTTGGGGATGAAACCGTGCGCCCCTTTCTGGATGGCGAGGTCGGCCAGCGCTCGATCGACGTGCATGGTGACGATGAGGACCTTGAGCGCGGGGTAGGCGGCGGTGATATCGGGGAGGAGTTCGAGCCCGTTGCGGTGGGGCATCGAGAGGTCGAGGAGGAGGATCTCCGGCTGGTGCTTCCCGATCTCGGTGAGGACTTCGCGCCCGTCGTTCACCACGCCCACCACGAAGTAGTTCGGCTTGAGGAGCGACCGAAGCCCGTGGCTCATGAGGGGGTGGTCGTCGCAGATCATGACTGGGGTGCGGCGCATGGCTATCCCCTACTCGTTCACGGGTACGGAGGCTCGGACGGTCGTGCCCTCGCCGGGGGAGGAGCGGATGTCGAACTCTCCCTCCGCCAGGCGAGTGCGTTCGGCCATGGAGATGAGTCCCAGCCCGGCGCTTCGGGCCGGATCGGTGGACACGAAGCCGCGGCCGAAGTCCTGAACGGTGATCTCGATCCTGCCGTTGGCGGCTCGCGTCCTGACGCTGGCTCGCTTGGCCCCCGAGTGCTTCACCACGTTCCGCAGCGCTTCCTGTGCAATACGGTAGAGCGTCAGCGCGCGTTCACGGGAGAGGTGCGCGGCCTCGCCGTTGTCGTCGAACTGCGTGTCGAGGTGGATTCCCGAGGCGCGCTCGACGTCGGAGGCCAACTGGTTGAGTGCGGGGATGAGCCCTGCCTGGTCGATGATGGCCGGGTGCAGCCGGTGGGCGACACGGCGGAGCATGACGGCGAGATCCTGCAGCTCGTCGCGCAACGCCTCGACGCGCACCGTGGTCGCCCGTGGGGTGTCGGAGGCGGAGGGCGTGGTGGGGGTGGTGGGGGAAGCGGATGTTGCCGACGTCGCGGACGCGGTGGAGGCGGAAGTCGAGAACTCATCCGAGTCCCATTCACTGAGTTCGTGCTGCAGCATGGCGACGCGCTGGAGTGCATCGTCGTGTACTTCGCGCGCGACCCAGGCGCGCTCGTCCTCATGCGCCTCGAGGAGTTTCTTGGCGTAGCTCTGGTGGAGCTTGATGTTGTAGCGCTGGTAGATGAACATCGCGGCGGCGAGGGCGGCGAGGACCACCCCAACCGCCATGGCGGCCGCTATGTAGATCCAGACGAGTTGTTGGGAAGCGGGCACCTCATTCCCCTCCAGATCAGGACGAACGCGACCACATCACCGTACGCACGCGCGTTGTACACGAAGAGCATTGCGCGCAGGTCGCTGGGGTCCATCGCCGCGACGATCGGGTCGATTGCGGCGAAGAGTCCGAAATACAGCAGGACCCCCAGTGTCGTCCAGAGCCAATCGCGTCCCCAGACTCCTTCCGGGCGGTGTGCCAGGTTGGAGAGGAGGGTAAACGCCGTCCAGAGCAGGAGGACGAGGGCACGGAACGGGTGACTGATCGTCTTGAACGTCCCTTGTTCGCCAGTTGCAAAGATCAGCACGATATACGCGACGAAGACGAGCGGGATGGAGACCCGCACGGCGATGCGCGCCAGCGGCTTCACCTGCCAGTACGAGTACGCCCACAGGAGAATGGCGTCCTCGACTGGCTCGGCGATGGTGAAGTACCAGAGGTTATTGCCGCTCGACTTCGAGATGGCGAGCTGAATGAAGTCGGAGACGAAGAAGAAGGTGCACCAAATGGCGATCCATCGTCTGGCGTCCGTCGACTGCCTCCACCTTCCGGCCACCGCAAGCGCCGGCAACAGTTGGGCGAAGACGGCCAGCGTCGCCGGAATCCAATCGAGGAACGTCACAGGGAGTTGCTTCTTCTCCGGGCAGGACTCCCGAGTTAGAGCAGCGGCGAATCGGTCGGACAGTACGGCGGGCACGGGTAGTGATTGTCGAGCAGGACGGCTCCACCAGTCGCTGCCGCCGCCGCGCGACGACCCTTGGCCGTTGCGGTGATGTCGTTCCCCTTCTCATCCACACCGACAACGACAGGCGAGTAGATCCCCTCGGCGGTCAATCCGTGGTAGTACCGGATTCCGACGCAGCCAGGCTGCTCGAGAATCTCCTTGATGCCGTCAGCCCAGAAGAAGCCTGCGTGCTCTGACGCCGGCGCGGCCTTGCGATAGCGCTGCGTGAGATCGACGGCAGCCGCCAGCGTGATCCGTTGCGACTCCTTCGGCGGGAGCGCGCGCGCCGAGGGCCGCTTGCCGCGTCCCTTCCCCTTCCTCTTGCCACTCAACTTTCGGATAGCCATGTCAGTCCTCGCGTGTTGGAAGATGCGGATGAATGGTTAGGCGCCCGACGCGCACCGCGCCAGCACCGTGCGCAGATGCAACGGTACTGGCGCGAGGAATCTGCGATGGATCGGCGACGGCGGAGTGCCGGTCAGCCTCGCAAGGCGCTCGCTTCCGTGGGACAATACGGCGGACAAGGATAGTGGTTGTCGAGTGATGTCATCGACCCATCCAGCAAGTCACTACCGTTGGCATCGGCTGCAACCAACACCACCGTACGCTGCCCCTTCGCATCGCGGGCATGATAGTACCGTAAGAACTCGGCGTCCGGACGGCTGAGCAGCGCAAGGATCGCCTTCTTGCTGAACATCCCGCCCAGCGACCCTTCCTCCGCCTTGCGGGCGCCGGAAACGGTGGCTTGGGAACGATGGCGGCGCGTCATGTCGGCCGCTTCGGCGGCGCTGATCGCATGATCGCGCCCAGGCTGAAGAGGAGGATTGGCCATGATGGCTCGGTGAGGTCACGCGTTGTGAGTAGACCAGCCCGCTCCACGCGGATGCGCGGGCCGGCAGGAGTGCAGAGATGATACGCCAGCCTCGGCATGCCGGACACTAGGGGTAACCCCAGTCGATGGCGCCCCCCCTCGCGCCACTGTAGACTCCGCCACGACTTCCGAACCCCGTTCGTCCCTACCTCGCCCCTGCCGCCAAATTCCCACGCATGGCCTTCGCACTCGCCATCATCCGCTACCGTCGCCCCATCGAGGACGTCGTCGCCAACACCGACGACCATCGCGCCTACCTGCGCGAGCTGCACGAGCGAGGGACCATCGTCGCCTCCGGACCGTTCGACCCGCGCTTTGGCGGTGCCCTCCTCCTCCACCTCCCCGACGAAGGCACGCAGGAGGCGCTCGACGCCGTGCGCGATGGCGACCCCTTCTCCCAGCGCGGCATCGCGCAATACGAGCTGCTGCGATGGAACCCCTTGATCGGGAAGGACGCGCTGGAAACGCTGGTCACGAAGCGCTGACGGGGCAACGACCGCGGGGCCGACGCACCGTCTGCAGCGTCAGCACAGGTGCACTGCCATCGCCTTGAACGTCGCCCACACCTCCACCCCATCACGCAGCTCGAGTTCATGCACCGAGCGCGCGGTGAGCGCCGCCACCAGCGCGACGCCCCCCACGTCGAGCGTCACGCGCGCATAGGCCCCCAGCAGCGCGACCTCGCGCACGATGCCGCGAAAGGTGTTGCGTGCCGATGACGGCGAGGGCGTGCGCGTGAGGACCACTTCTTCTGCCCGGATCACCGCGTACGCTGTCCCCGACGGCGGGGCGACCCCAACTGTGTACAGCGTGAGCGCGCCGCTCGTGAACTCGATCGCGTGCTGCTCCCCGAGGTAAAGCGGCGGCGCCCCGTCTACCCAGTCGGGCGCCACATCCTCCAGCAGCCGCGCCGTCCCCGCAAGCACATTCTCGGCGCCCAGGAACTCGGCGATGTACGGCGACGCCGGGCGGCGAAAGACCTCTTCGGGGGGGCCCGACTGCAGCACGCGCCCCTGGTCGAGAAGGATCGCAACGTCGCCCAGCAAGCCTGCCTCGGTAAAGTCGTGCGTCACCTGCAACACGGTGAGCCCCCACTCGCGGTGAATCGCGCGGACCTCGCGGCGCGTGCGGGCGCGGCGCCCCGGATCGAGGGCGCTGAACGGCTCGTCGAGCAGGAGGATGCGCGGGCGCACGGCGAGGGCGCGCGCTATCGCCACCAGTTGCCGCTCACCTCCGCTCAGGCTCACCACGTCGCGCTCGCGCAGCCCCGCCAGGTCGAAGCGCCGCACGACTTCCTCCACCGTTGCCGTGTCGGTGGCGCCGTAGGCGACGTTGGCCTGCACCGAGAGGTGCGGAAAGAGATAGCCGTGCTGGTACACCAGCCCCACTCGGCGGCGCTCCGGCGCGAGCGAGCGGGCATCCTCGCCGTCCAGCTGCAACTCGCCGCCGGTCGCGGGGACGATCCCGGCAATGGTCTCGAGCAACGTCGTCTTCCCCGAGCCGGCGGGGCCAATCACCACGCCGTACTGTCCACGCGAGACGGTGAACGAGACGCCGCTCAGGCGAAAGCCGCCCTGGCGGGCGGCAAGGTCGCGCGCGGCGATCACTCCATTCCCCCGGCGTGCAGCTCGCGGCTCCCGCGCAGCGCCCGCAGGAGCGCCAGCGGGACGAGGGCAATGAGGACCAGGACCGCCGCCACCGGAATCGCCTCGCCCAACCCGTAAGTGGTGAAGCGATCGTAGCTCAGCACGCCCACCGTTTTCGGGTTGTAGGTGAGGATGACGATCGCGCCGAACTCGCTCACCGCGCGCGCCCACATGATCACCGCCGACGCCAGGAGGCCGCGCTGCGCCAAGGGAAGCGTGATGCGCCGGAAGACGCGCCCTGCTCCATCGCCCAGCGTGCGCGCCACCGCCTCGTATCGCACGTCGACGCGGGCAAAGGCTTCACGCGCCCCGCTCACATACAGCGGCGCCGAGACAAAGAGCATGGCGCAGACAATGCCGAGCGGCGTCCCCACCACGCGCAGCCCCACCAGGAGGAGCGCCTGTCCCACCGCGCTGTCGCGCCCGAGCAGAAGGAGGAGGGCGATGCCCGCGACAGGGTGCGGGATGACGAGCGGAAGGTCGAGCAGCGCCGCCAGCACGGCGCGCCCGGGGAAGCGGCGCCGAGCCAGGAGATAGGCGAGCGGCGTCCCCAGGAACACGCCGACCAGCGTCGCCACGGTCGCCGCCCCACCGGTGAGGAGGAGCGATGCGCGCAGTTCGGCGTCACTCCCCAGACGCCGGATCCCCTCGCTCCCGCCGCGTACGACGAGTTCACCGACCGGGGCGACGAGGAAGATGAGGAGCCCCGAGGCTACCAGCGCCGCGAGAATGGTGCTGAGGGCGGGAAGGCGGCGATTGCCCATCAGGTGGTCGGGAGCGTGGGGGCGTGGCCGCGGGGTCGCGCGATCATGCCGCCGAATCTCACCCCCTTCCCCCCACGACCGCCATCCCCACGATCAGCGCGTATATTCGCACCACGTTCGCCGTCGCTCGTCTCAGTTCACTCTCGCGTTCCGAGGTTCGATGCACGCCGTCGAGTTGCGCTCGATCGTCAAGCGTTACGAAGGCCATGTTGCCGTTCGTTCGCTCTCGCTCGAGGTCCCGAAGGGATCGGTGTACGGATTGCTGGGCCCCAACGGCGCGGGGAAGACGACGACGATCCGCATGCTGCTCAACATCATCGCCCCCGACGAAGGGACGGTGCTGATCAACGGGATTCCCAGCACGACGAATGGGGTGCTGGATCGCGTGGGCTACCTGCCGGAAGAGCGCGGGCTGTACAAGAAGATGCAGGTGCGCCGCCTGCTGCGCTTCCTCGCCGAGTTGAAGGGCGTTGGCGGCAAGGAGGCCGATGTGCGCATCGACCAGTGGCTGGAGCGGCTGGACCTCAAGACGGCGGCGAAGGACTGGGGGCTGGCCAAGGTGGACGAGCTGTCGCGCGGGATGCAGCAGAAGGTGCAATTCATCGGGACGTTGCTGCACGATCCCGACCTGGTGATCCTCGACGAGCCGTTCAGCGGGCTCGACCCGATCAACGCGCAGGCGCTCAAGGACACCGTGGTGGAGCTCAAGCGTCGCGGGAAGACCGTCATCTTCTCCACGCACCTGATGGACAACGCGGAGCGGATGTGCGACGCGGTGTGCATCATCGCGCGCGGGGAAAAGGTGCTGGACGGCGCGGTGAGCGCGGTGAAGGCGGAGCACGGCGCCGGCCACATCGCCTTGCAACTGGCGGGGGCCTCGACGCCGGCCATCGGCGCCGTGCTGTCCGATCCGTCGCTCGTGGCGCGCGTCGACGACTCGTCGCGCTTCTTCGAGATCGAGCTCGCCCCGGGGGGCGACGGGCAGCAGCTGCTGCGCCGCCTGGTGGAGGCGGGCGCGACGATCGACCGCTTCGAGCGCATCTCCCCCTCGCTGCACCAGATCTTCCTGCAGAAGGTCGGGGCGCAGGGGATCGAGGCGGGGATGAGCGGGCACGGCTAGCGGCCATCCCGCCAGGGGTTGCCGCAGCGCGCCGGCGGGGAGCGTCCCGCCGCGCCTAACGGGAGGGCGCCTGCTGGCTCAGGCGCTCGGCGAGCCCCTCGAACGCCTTGTCGCGTTCCCGGTCGCGCTCACCCGGGAGGATCCAGAAGATCTCGCGCTTGAGGACGTCGGCCGCGTCGCGCGGGCCCAGTGGGGCATCGGCGTCGAAGCCGTGCAGCACGACCCCCACCTTCCCGGCGTCGTAGCCTAACGACGAGCAGAGCTTGAGGGCGCGCTGGGTGCCGCGAATGGACGCCACCGACGGGTCGCTCACCAGGAGGACGCGCTGCGAAGAGTCGCAGGCGGCCAGCGCCTGCTCGGTCGGCGCCCCCGACCAGGCGACGATGGTCGCGGGATACTGCGCGGCGAGTCGCTGGAGCGCCACGACGATCTCCGCCGGTGTGGCGCCGGGAGGAAAGGAGGCGTGCGGGACGCCCCCCAGGCGAAGCCGCGCCTCCCCGCCTCCCGGCTTCGTCGTGGCGACCACGGCTCCCGGAGCCGGGAGCCGCGAGGCGAGGGCGCGCGCCAGGCGCCCAGCGATGTCGGCGATGTCGAGCGTGCGGCGGTCGGCGTAAAGCGTGATGACCATCGCGGGCGGAATCCACCGGCCGCCAGCGGAGCCGGCGTGCGATCGGGGAAGGAGAGGAGGGCGCTCGTTGAGCTGAGCGCGACGGTCGCCTGCTACTGCGCCTTCGCGCAGTGTGTCTCGAACGCCGTCACAAGGTCGGCGGCGATCGCGTCGGCGTCGCGGCTCTCGATCTGCCAGCGCTCCATGAAGTAGACCAGCTTTCCGTCCTTGAGCAGCCCGATCGACGGCGACGACGGCGGATAGCCGACGAAGTAGGAGCGGGCGCGTTCGGTCGCTTCCGCATCCTGCCCTGCGAAGACCGTGGTGAGGCGATCGGGCTTGGCGCTGGCCTGCTCCAGCGCGTGACGCACGGCGGGGCGCGCCATTCGCGCTGAGCAGCCGCAGACCGAGTTCACGACGCAGAGCGTGGTGCCGGAAACATTCGCCAGCGCCGCATCGACCTCGGCACCGGTGCGCAGTTCGGTGAAGCCGATTCGGGTGAGGTCTTCACGAATGGGCGCCACGAGGCGCTCGTCGTACATGAGTCGGGGGAGCGACATAACCACAGACGGGGGACGGGGGACGGGGGACGGGAGGGCGAGCGCGTGCGCGCTCGCGGTCACTCGTCGTCGAATTCGACTTCGTCGCGGACCAGCGCGAGAATCGCGCTTTGGGGGACGACGAGGTAGCGGTCGTTCTCGAAGGTGATCTCGACGGCGGCCTTCCTGAAGAACAAGGCGTAGTCGCCGCTGCGGGCCTGCATGGGGACGAAACGCGTCTCGCGCTGCGATCCGGTGATCTGGCGCCAGGGCTCGTCGCTTGAGTCGGCGAGGTCGGGCATGGGGAGTCCGGGGCCAGTGGCCACGATCTTCCCGCCCTGGACGGCCTGCGAATCGACGGCGGTCGACGGGAGGTAGAGCCCGACCTTCGTACGCTCTTCGCCCTCCTCCGATTTCACCAGGACGCGGTCACCAACGACGATGAGACGCTTGCTTTCCTTTCTCACGGCTGACTCTTCGGCTGGGGTGCACCCTGACAACGACAGCAGGGTGCCAATGGGCTCCGAGCAATATATCCGTAATCAGGAGTGTCGAGGGGGCGGTATTGCTGGCGTTTCGCGTCGCCGAGCGCGCGGTGTGTGACGAGTTCCTCACCATCGAGCGCTTGGTGAGTCATGTGTTCAGAATCTTCACAGCTGGGTACGCGGAGGGGGACGTGCGGTGGGAAAGGTCCACCCCGAATATGGGGGGGGTGGGCTTCGTGGTGTGAAGATCGTCGGCGGCGATGCGGGTTCTGCCGTCAACGAATCGGTCACGTCGTGCCACACCCTACCGAACAAAAGAAGCAACTCCTTCACCCTCGATTGGGGGGTGGATCCCACGCTGTGGCCTTTCTCTCCGTGTTCCCCGCGGTAAAGGTCCAAGGCGCCTCACACATCGCACACCAGGGAGTTCAGGCCCCTACCTTGGCCTTCACGAGGTGGTACTGCGACTGCCGCTTGAACGCCCAGCGCGGCTTGCCGTCGGCGCCGAGGATGAAGTCCTCTTCCTGCGCGATGCTGACCTTCTGCCCTCCCCACTCGGGCACCGGCGAGGTGGTCTGCAGCTCCGAGGAGAACCACATGGACGGGATGACCTTGGCGTCGCCGCGTCCCGGGACGCCGTCCTGGTAGTCCCAGAGGCCGAAGATGGGGCCGGCGCCGTGGCCGTGCATTCCGATGGGGTGCGAGTACATGGTCCCTTCGATTCCTTCGCTCGCCAGCTTGGCGCGCGTGGCGCGGAGGACGTCGTTCCCGCTGCGGGCGGGGCGCGTCTCCTCGAAGAGGATGTCCTGGAAGCGGTTGGAGTTGGCGAGCGCCTGCTGCAACCCGGGGGGCGGGGCGACCTCGCCCTCCTTGAGGACGTAGGCGTTGTGCTGCGTGTCGGTGTTGAGGCGCATGGCGGTGATCCCGACGTCGCAGTGCAGCACGTCACCGGGGAGGATGACGGGATTGGCGCCTAACGTGGCACCGGTCGCCCCCTGCCGCTGGATGGAGATGGACGGCTGGAACCAGGTGCCGAGGCCGAGGTCGTTCACCTGCTGCCGCCACCACCAGACCAGGTCGTCGGTGCGGGTCACGCCCGGGGTGATGGCCTCGTTGGAGAACATGCGCGCGATGAGCGAGTGCACCAGCTCGGTCATCTTGCCGAAGACCACCTCTTCCTCGGGGAGTCGCGAGGCGATCAGCTGCAACGGCAGTTCCTCGGCGCGCTTGAAACGGGCTGTCCACTTCTTCCCGATCATCGCGCTCATCCCCTCCAGCTCGCCGGCAGAGAGCCCGTCGGAGAAGGCGTGCGTGCGCGACACGTCGATCCCGATGACCCTGGGGTTGCGCTCCTCCAGCACCTCCTTGAGGAGGAGCCATTGCTGGTCTCCCCACAGCTCGGCGTTGCGCCCGCCGGCCGTGTTGGCGATGACCTTCTTCGCCGTGTAGGCCTTGTATACCCCGCCCTGCGACGTCCCGCCTAACGCCAGTCGCTCGACGCACGAGCCGTCGCCCGGATCGGCCGTCCCTGCTGCCGCGCATTTGTCGAAGAAGACGTAGATCGTGCGTCGCCGCGCCGCGAAGGTGGTGGGCGAGACGATCGACGAGAAGACCGGATCCTCGTTGTACTCGCGCATCGCGATCACCCAGACGTCGATCCCGTGCGCGCGCATCAGCCGGGGAAGCACCGTCGTCATGCGCTGCTCGAGCCAGCGCTGCTGCGTCGCGGCCTGCTCGCGAAGCGTGCCGAAGGGGCGCGTTTGCGCGCTGGCACCTGTACTGAGCAGGGTGAGTAATGCGAGAGTCGCGAGCGGCGCGAGGAGTCGGCGGTGGGGCATGGACGGGAGACGGGGGACGGGAGACGGGAGTGCGAGCGGCGCGGGGCGCCGCTCGCGGGCGGGGCATCAAGGTGCGCGGGGAGGTGCGGCCGTCTAGCGGTGCTGTTGCGTGGTGAGCACCAGGCCGCCGTCCATCCACCCTCGCACGGGGTGCGGCTGGTACGGGGCTTCGAGTTCCGCGCACTCCTCGGGCGTGAGTGACAGGTCGACAGCCGCAACGGCCGCCTCGAGCTGTTCGAGCCTGGTCGTGCCGACGATCGGCGCGGTCACGGCCGGGCGGGAGAGGAGCCAGGCGAGCGCCACCTGCGCCGGCTGCACACCGCGGCGAGCGGCCACGCGAATGGTGGCGTCGACGACATCCCAGTCGGCCGGATGGTCGTACAGCTGGTCGGCGAGCACGCCATCGCCATCGTCGCGCAACGACATCCCGTGAGCGCCGCGCTGTCGCTTCCCGCCTAACAAGCCGCGCGCCAGCGGCGACCACGGGATCACCCCCAGCCCCTGGTCCCTGCAGAGCGGGAGCATCTCTCGCTCCTCCTCGCGGTACACGAGGTTGTAGTGGTTCTGCATGCTGACGAACTTCGCCCACCCGTTGCGCTCCGAGATCGAGAGCGCCTTCATCAGCTGCCACGCGAACATCGAGCTGGCGCCGAGGTAGAGGACCTTCCCCTGCCGCACGAGCTGGTCGAGCGCAGCGAGCGTTTCCTCCACCGGCGTCTCGGCGTGGTGACGGTGGACCTGGTAGAGGTCGATGCGCTCCACGCCAAGCCGGCGCAGCGAGGCCTCGCACGACTGGATGATGTGCTTGCGCGAGAGCCCGATGCGGTTGGGCCCGTCGCCCATCTTGAGCCGCACCTTGGTCGCGATGACGACCTCGTCGAGCCGCGCATACTCGCGCAGCGAGCGCCCGGTAATCTCCTCGCTCACGCCCAGCGAGTAGACGTCGGCCGTGTCGAAGAAGTTGATCCCCAACTCGACGGCGCGGCGAAAGAACGGCTTCGCGTCATCGTCCTCGAGGACCCAGCTGCGCCACTGACGGCTGCCAAAGCTCATGCAGCCAAGGGCAATGCGGGAGACCACGAGCCCGGTGGAACCCAACGTCGAGAATTTCATGGAAGGCCGCTCGCCTTCTCCTACTGGTGAGGATGTGTGACCTCGTGATGCACCGCATCCAGCGTATGCCCGCGGTGCGCCCGCTTGACCAGCAAGGTGCGCACGAGCTGGACGACACCGGCGAGGACGAGGGCAAAGGCCGTAACGGTGGCGAGGCGCCAGAAGAGTGTCGAGGTGGCCATCCCCGGCCAGTCGGCGTAGGTGGCGCGCGCCGAGCCGATGGGTTCGCGGTGCAGCGCGATGAGGGCGAGCGAGGTGAGCGACTCGGCGGCCGCCTCGATCACCGCGAAGAGCGGGGCGCGCCAGATCCAGTGGCGCAGCGTGAAGTTCCCGAGGTGCAACGCCACCATCGCGAAGAGAATGGCCAGGCGCACGGCGAACATCACGCCGGCAAAGACCAGCGAGTCGTTAGGCCCCTGCGTCAGCACCACGGCCCAGAACAGGCGCAGCACCACACCCGTCACCAGCGCCATCTCGACCACCGACATCGAGAATCGGCGAAACGCCGGCGGCTCCTCGAGCCGGAAGGTGCCCGTGACCTGGGGGAAGAACGGAGGCATGTCTGGAACCTACGCCGCGAACCGGGCGTGCAACAGCGCACTGGCGCACAGTTGCGATGTGCGCCAAGCGGCGCACGCGAGCGGTAGAGCGCGCGTGATGGGTCTGGAGCGGGTGCGAGGCGAGTGCGAGGCGAGTGCGCGGTTGGTGCGCGTTGGGTACAGCTCGGGTGACGCGAAACGCGACATGGTGTGTCGCACTCTGCGTCACCCTACGGGCGTCGGACCGCCGCGCGCGAAGGCTCGACAGTCGTCAGGCAACTGCGCGATGCGTGCTGTGGCGACACACGTGCCACGCGCGCGGTCCAACGGGCCACGCGCTCAGTGGTTCGTGCTCGTCACCTGCTGTGCCAACCATGCCAGGCTTTCGCGCGCATGCAGGCGCCAGTACGGCCAGTCGTGCTTTCCCGGCCACTCGGCGTAGTGGGGGGGACGTCCGGCGCGCGTGAGTTCGGCGCGCAGCGCACGGTTCTGGTCGACGAGGCCGTCTTCGGTCCCGCAGTCGAGGAAGATCGCGGGGACGAGCGACGGGTTGGTTGCCAGGAGCAGTTGCACCCGACGGAAGGGGTCGCGCGCCTGCCACCCCGCGAGGTCGTTCCCGAACACCGGCCCCACGATGGGCCAGAAGCGCTCGCCCCAGCTTTCCCGCAGCGCGGAGTCGGTGGCCGCATAGCGCGGCGTCCCGTCGAACGGGTGGGGACCGTTGTACATCGGTGAGACGACGCCCGAGTGCGACGCGGCGGCGCGGAAGACATCGGGATACTGCAGCGCCATCGAGAGTGCGCCGAAGCCGCCCATGCTGAGCCCCGCCACCGCGCGCTGCGCGCGCGCGGTGGCGGTGCGGTACCTGGCGTCGATGGTCGACACGAGGTCGCGCGCGATGTAGTCGTCGTAGTGTGGCCAGGGGACACAGTACGAGGCATCGGTGTCGTCGCCGGGGCGCGGCTTGAAGGCCGCCTTGCACACCGAGATGTCGAGGAGGCGATTCCACGTCGCATACCAGCCGTCGTCACCGTCGGGCATGACGACGATCATTTCCGGGAGCCCGGCGGCCACCATCGAGTCGAGCGTCACGTCGAGTCGCCCCTGCGTCGTCCAGTCGATCTCGCTCCCCCACATTCCGTGAAGGTAGTAAACCGACGGATAGCGCCGAGCCGTCTGCGCCGCGTAGCTGGGGGGGAGCCAGACGAGGGCGCGCTTGCGCGTGCCCAGCGCCTGCGACCAGAAGGTGAGGGTATCGATCGTCCCGCGGGCGGCGGCGCCCTGTGCAGCTGCCGGTGACGGCCCGCCAGCGAGAGCCGCGCCGAGAGCGAGCGCCGCCAGCGCCGTGAGGTGCAACCCTCGCATGCGGCGGCCCCGGCTCACGGCACCGCCGCGATGCACTCGATCTCGACGCGCGCCCCCAGGGCGAGCCCGTTGGTACCGAGCGCGCTTCGCGCCGGCTTGTTGCGGGGGAAGAAGGTCGCGTAGACCTCGTTCATGGCATCCCATTCGCGCATGTCGGCCATGAAGACGGTGCACTTCACCACGCGGTCGAGCGACGACCCGCTCTTCTCCAGCACCTCCTTGATGTTCAGCATCGTTTGTCGCGTCTCGGCCTGGATGCCGCCGGCCACCACGCCGCCCTGTGCGTTGGCCGAGGTCCCGATCTGCCCGGCCAGGAAGAGGAGGTTCCCCACCTGGACGGCGGGCGTGAAGGGGCGCGTGGGCTTGCCGTACGGCGTGTGCCAGGTGACGCCGTTCTCCGTCGTGCTTGTGGCTGACGGCGCGGGCGCCGGTGTCGGCTTCGCCTGCGAACACGCGCACAGCGCGATGATCGCCAGCAGAGAGAAGGAGCGATGCATGGTGATGATGCGGCGGGAGAGGGGACGGGGAAAGCTTGCCCCAGCGAAGGCTGGGGGGGGATGAGAGTGACGACGCGTTGCGTCGCCGGGGCGCTGCGTCGTCACCGCGTTCGAGGCGAGGGGGGTAGTTCCAACCAGAGGAGTTGCTCGGTTTCCTGTTCCACTCGTGCGCGGGAGTAGACCAACGGGAAATACTCGTCGCGGGCCCACAGGGGGAGAAGGTCGCCGTAGTGGCGGCTGCGCGGGTCAGCGGACTGCCCGGGGACGTTGGTCACGACGGAGCGATCGAAGTTGGCGAGGTCGATGATCTCGCGGAACGAGGCGCCCGAGCCCTGCTTGAAGTCGCGCCCGCCGGTGGCGTAGACGGTGTTGGCATCGCCGCCGCGCGACGCAGGGGGGAGATCGTACTTCGCGGTGAGTGGATGCCGGAAGATGGCCTGATGGATGTCGCCGTAGCGCCACTTGGCGCGATCGGCGCCGAAGCGGCGCGTGAGCTCCGACGTGGCATCGTCGAGTGCGCCGAGGAGGAGGGAGTCGGTGGCGCCGCTGCTGGGGCGCGCGAGGACGCTCTCCAGCCACTCGTACTCGGCGCGCGCGGCGAGCGTGCGGGCGACGTCGGGGGCGTCGGCGAGCTCGCGCGTGATGGCGCGACGATACACGGCCGGGGCCCACGCCGAGAAGATCGTGGGGGCCACCTGGTCGCGCGACATGTGGAGGTTCCACTCGGCGAGGAGTCGCAGCTCGGGGCGCGATGCGGCTCCCTGGCGCCTGGCGGCGTCGACGAGGTGCGGGACGAGCGCCTCGGCGAGCTTCGAGCGATCGTCGTGCTGCAGCTGACGGAAGTCGTCGATGGAGAAGAGGCGCGGCTGGCGCAGCACCTCACGCACGCGGTCGATGCGATAGCGCGACGCCCATTCGTAGGCGAGCGGGATGGGGTAGCCCGGGGGGAGGATGTTGTGGTTCGCGGTGGCGATGAAGCCGTCGGCGGGGTTGAAGGCGCGCGGAAGCTCCATCCCGGGGACGAAGCCGTTCCACTCGTGCGATCCCTCGCCGGGAACCGGGAGGAGTCCGCTCCAGCTGCGCCGGGGCATGATCCCGCCGGCGACCCAACCGATGTTCCCGTCGACGTCGGCGTAGATCATGTTCTCGCTCGGCATCAGCCAGCGCGACATCGCCTGCTGGAACTCGTCCCAGTTGCGCGCGCGATCGAGCGAGAGCGAGGCGAGGTATGAGGCGGTGCCGGGCTCGGTGTGGACCGAGCGGAGGGCGATGCCGCGTTTGCGCGTGCTGTCGACGGAGAGGAGCGGGCCGTGGACGGTATAGCGGATCGTGACGGTGCGCGGCGCTTCGCCCTTGATGCGGATCGTTTCGCGGTGCGATGCGATACGGCGCCAGCGTCCGTTGTGGCGATAGCAGTCGAGTGAGGATTCGGTACGGTTGGCGGTGGAATGGTTTGGTGGGGTGGGGGTGGGGGAGGTAGTGTGTTGTTGGGGGGGGCCCCCCACGCCGCCGACCTCACCCGCCTCACTCGCGCCTTCCGCGCCACCCGCCTCACCCGCCTCACCCGCCTCACCCACCTCACCCACCTCACCCGCCGCGCACGCGCCCAGCGTCTCCACGTACACGTCCTGCTGGTCCATCCCCACCACGGTGAGTCCGAACGCGATGCGCTCGTTATGCCCGATCGACACGCCGGGCGACGCCGGCTCCCCTGCCCCGATCACGTTCCACCCCGGCGCCACCAGGTGTGTCAGGTAGCGCACCGCGGGATTGGTGATGACGCGATGCGGGTCGTTCGCGAGGATCGGCATCCCGGTCGCCGTCTTGCGACCGCTCACCGTCCAGTTGTTCGACCCCTCGATGCGGTTGTAGGCCACGTCGGCAAACGCCGCGCCGAACCCCCCTAACGACGCAGAGCTTATCCCGGCGAGATCGAGCCCGCCCACCGGATCGAGCGCGCGCGCCGGCTCGGCCGGGAGCAACGCGTCCACGCGCGCCGCGCCAAGCCTGGCGACGAGTTCGGCACGCAGCACCTCGGAGGATGCGTTCGACACGCCCGAGAGCCCGGTCGAGCGTGCCAGCGGAACCTCCGGCGTCCACGGCTCGGGACGGAAGCCAAGGAGGGCGAACTCCGGGGGGAGCGAGTCACCTGCCATCGCGATGTAGGCATTCACGCCGCGCACGAAGGCGGTGACGATTGCCTTGGTGTCGGGCGCGTACGACGCCCATTCCTTCGCCATGTCACCGCGGTAGCGAAAGGTGCGCGCAAAGCGGTCGCGCTCCACGGCGGCCGGCCCCAGCACCTCGGCCAGCCGCCCTTCACCCGCGCGTCGCCACATCTCCATCTGAAAGAGGCGATCCTGCGCGGCGACGAACCCCTGCGCGAAGAAGAGGTCGGCGGTGTTCCTGGCGTAGATGTGCGGCACACCCCAACGGTCGCGACGCACCTCCACCGGCGCCGTAAGTCCCCTTACCCGCAGCCGCTGCTCGTCGACCGCGCCGTCGCTCGCGCGCCACGCGATCGCCCCCGACGCCGCGAGCGCCATCACGCCCGCAAGGATCCACCTGCGTTGTACCGCCATGTCGGTTCCCGTCCTGACGCCATCGTGATTGTCGTCGCGCCGCCTGGCACGCCTCGACAACGTTGCGTCACACGAACGGTCGTGCGGAAGGGTGCGGTGCGAAACGCTTGCCGCGTTGGTGCGGCGATGCAGGGTATCGCGCGCGTGCCCGAGAGAACCCTGCTACACGAAGACACGAAGGGACGTAGTCGCCAGGGGAATCGAGCGCGTTCTCTCGGGCACACCCTCGGCTCGTCTTCGTGTCTTCGTGCCTTCGTGTGACAAGCAGTTCCCTCCCCTCCCCAACGCACCCACCCCCCGCACTCCCAAAGAAAACGGGGCCGCGCCCGCGCGGCCCCACTCCCACTCCCGTCGCCCCCCAGCCTTCGCTGGGGCAAGCTTTCCCCGTCCCTACTTGATCCAATGCCCAAGCCGCCCCCACCGAATCGCCGTCAGCCCGGGCAGCGCGTTGGGCGAATCCGGATCCCACGAGTAGTACACGAAGAGCGGACGACCGCGGAAGTTCTCGCGCGGGACGAGTCCCCAGTAGCGCGAGTCCTTCGAGTTGTAGCGGTTGTCGCCCATCATGAAGTAGTGCGCCGTCGGCACCACCAGCGGCCCCCAGTTGTCGTGCGTGGGCTGCGCCGGCGCGGGGCCAAAGCGTGACGTCTTGAGCCCGACCTCCTTCTGCCAATCGAACAGCGGCGACACTTCGTTGGGGTCACCGACTTCGGACGTGGCGCCATAGCCCTGCCGCTGCTCGATCCCGTTCACGAAGAGCTTCGCATCGCGCATGTAGAGCGTGTCCCCTGGCAAGCCGACGACGCGCTTCACGAGCGTCGGCGTCGGATCCCACGGCTGGTCAACCTGCGGCGGCGAGACAAAGACGGCGATGTCGTAACGCGCCGGCTCCGCGTAGCCCGGGAGGTTGACGCTCGTGAACGGGATGTTGGGGCCGAAGCGCAGCTTGTTCACGAAGAGCCAATCGCCCACCAGCATCGACGGGATCATGCTCCCCGACGGGATGCGATACGCTTCGAAGAAGAAGGCGCGGATGAAGAGGAAGAGCAGGACCGCGCCCGCGATCCCCTTCACGTTTTCCCAGAGCACACCCTTCGACAAGCCGGCGCTGCTCGACTTCTTCCGTGACTGGGCGACAACGTTGCTGGGCTTGGATGACTTCTTGGCCATGCGCTTGCGCGTGCAGGAGGAGTGGGAGCGGTGAATCTAACTACGTCGGGGACGCCCGCGGGTTCCAGACGCACGAAAGGCGCGCCTCGGGAGAGACGCGCCCTTCGAAGCCACCTGGATCAGGCGCTTACTTCTTGAGGTGCTTGTTGACGAGCGCCGTCATCTTGAACATGTCGATCGTCTTCTTGCTGCCGAACACCTTTCCGAGCGCTTCGTCCGGATTGATGTTGCGCTTCACCTTCGAGTCCTGCAGACCGTTCTTGTGGATATACGCCCACAGGTCCTTGGCGACCTGCGAACGCGGACGCGGCTTCGGGCCGATGACCGCGGACAGCTCCGCGCTCGGCGTCATCGGCGCCATGAACGCCGGATTCGGCTTGCGCTTCGCGGCCTTCTTCGCGGGCGCCTTCTTGGCGGCGGCCTTCTTCGGAGCAGCCTTCTTCGCAGCAGCCTTCTTGGGCGCGGCCTTCTTCGCAGCGGCCTTCTTCTTAGCGGCCATCGTTCGACTCCTGAGTGATGGAAACGTGTATTCCCCCGGTGGAAACCACGAATTCTTCGCCGCAAAAACTAAGAGCGAACCGGTGAGACGCAATAGGGAATTGCATCTCGCTCCCTATGAAAATCGCGCTTTTCCCTAGGGAAACACACGCGTTCGCACCGGACGCGACATGCATCAGATGGCATTTCTCCTGTGAGAAACGCCACTTCACCCAGCAGGAAACGTCGTCCGCGCGCCGCGCCGTGGCGTCGCCCCGACGTGTTGCACATCACGTCGCGCCCCAGTGAAAACGGCGTTTCTCCTGGGAGAAACGCCGTCTCGACAACGCCGGTCCCTGCACAGCACGCCGTCGTCCATCCGCAGTTCGCACGGTACGCACGGCCAGCTTTCCCGTCGCGCTCCCCGGGGAATCACTCGCGCGAACCACCCCCCGTCGCGCGTGTACGCCATGGGGAAAACTCAGCTGCAGCGCAACAGCTCAGCGCAACAGCTCAGCGCAACACGTCCCGCAGCCAGGTCACGAGCGCGGCGAGCACGTCGCTCCGCACCTGCGCCTGCGGGAGCGAGGCGTACTTCTCGGGGTTGCCATCGGGGTCCTGCACGAAGAGGTGGTTCGCCTGCGCGAACATCTGTCGCGTGACTCGGCGATTGCCTCCGGAGCGAATGGCCTGCTCGAGCGCGGCGGCCTGCTCCGCCGTCACCTGCTGGTCGGTTTCACCCTGCAGGATGAGCGTCGGCACCTGCACCTTGCGCGCCGTCGCCAGAGGATCGTGCTCGACGAAGAACTTGAGCCAGGGCGATGTCCCGGCCAGCGAATCGACCATGGCGTCGACCTTCTGGAGCGCCGAGTCACGCCGCGCGCCCTTGTACGAGGTGTCGCGCTTGATCGAGTTGCCGAACTGGTAGCGAAGGATCGTGCGCCCGGTCTGCGAGGGGCCAGCCATCAGCACGATCCCGCGTAGCGACTTGTCGGTGAGCGCCACCATCGGCGCGATGAGGCCCCCTTCGCTGTGTCCCACCAGCGCCAGGCGCGTGCCGTCGATCTCGGGGCGCGAGCGCAGGTAGGCGAGCGCCGAGCGAATGTCGTCGGCGAAGTCGGCGCTCGTTGCGGCTGCATGACTCCCGGTGGAGGCGCCGTATCCGCGATCGTCCAGGCGCAACACGGCAATGCCATTGCGTCCCAGCGTGTCCGCCACCTGGCGGAACGGCCGGTATCCCTTCACGATCCCGATGGCTTCGTCCCGATCTTCGGGACCGCTCCCGGTGATGGTCACCACCGCGGCGACCTTGCCGTTGCGCGCCGTGGGGATCGTCAGCGTGCCGGCGAGCGTGTGCCCCTGCGGCGTGGGGACGGTGACATCTTCCGCTGTGTAGGGTGCACCTGGCGGCGCCGAGTAGTCGCGCTTCTCCATCGCCATCGCCGCCCCCGCGGCGCGCGTCCGCGCGATCGTCACGCCCTGTGCGGGAATCGAACCGCCCGTGATGGAACCAGTCGCATCGACCGCGAGATACACGGGGAGCCCCCCCAGCGAGACGACGACGGTGTCGCGGCCACGGCGCGCGACGCGCGTCATCGCCGTCGTTCCGCCCTGCAGATTCCACACGGGGACCTCCACCGAATCGCCGCCCATCGCGCGCGCGCGCTGCACGATCAGCTCGACCATCGCGAACGACGGGTTGAGGTACGGGATCGCACCGGGCTTCGTGGCAAAGCGTTGCGTTACCGTGCGCCCACCGCCGGTGAGGTCGGCGATGACGCTGTCGCCCGTGAAGCGCACCTCGCCCTGCTGCATGGGCGGTGAGTTCACGTCGGCCGTGGCCAGGCGCGCCGCATTGGACAAGTGCGTGGCGCGCCCCTCCGCGTCGGTGTCGACGCGGATGTGGATGCGCATGTTGGCGCCCTTGAGCAGCAGCTCCGACTCCAGCCGCTCGCGCGTGCGCCGCAGCCGCTCGACGGAGATGGTATCGCTCCCCCTGATGAGCAGGAGCGCCTCGCCCCTGGCGGGCGCCTGCGCGCCAGCGCGCGACACGCCTGGCGAGGCAACAGCGGCAAGCGCGACAACGGCAATGGCCACTGCCGTGGATGCAGCGCGCGGGCGGTGAGAAGGGTGGTTCGACAGGTGGTGCGAGGTGGCGTGCATGGTCGGCTCGGGTGAAGGAAGGCATGGAGGCGCCGCAGGCTGCACCCATCCCGCCCCTGCCACCGGCGCCCCGCTCACAGCATCGGGACTTCGTTAGGCTACCAGCGACTGCAGCAGCGCCATCATCCGCACGTCCCACGGATCGGGGGAGGCGTCGCCGTCGGCAATGTCCGGGTACTCCTGCGGCGTCTCGAGGATCAGCGGAATCTCCTGCGTGCGCGGGTCCCGCAGCAGCCAGCGAAAGGCGTCGACCCCGATCTTCCCCTCGCCGATGAGAGTGTGCCGGTCCTTGTTCGAGGCAAAGTCCCCCGCGGAGTCGTTCAGGTGCAAGAATGCGGGCGCCTCACCGATCACGTCAGCAAAGCGATCGAGAAGCTCGGTCGCCTTTCCCGGCGCGCTGTGGAAGTCGTGGCCGCTCGCGAACAGGTGACAGGTGTCGAGTCCGTAACCGGCGCGCGCGCGCAGCTTGGCCGGGAGGCGCGCCAGCATCCCGGCGATCTCCTGCGGCGTACGCCCCATGGTGCGCCCCGCCCCCGCGGTGTTCTCGATGAGGATGCGCGAGCTGTTGGGGTGTTGCGCCAGCGCAAACGCCATCGCGTCGCCCACGCGCTCCACCGCCCCCGCGGGATCGCTCTGCCCGGCCGACCCCGGGTGGAAGCAGAAGCCAAGGACGCCGTACGTGGTGGTGCGCTCGAGTTCCTTGGCCAGCCCCAGCTTGGCGCGCTCGTACTTCTCCGGCTCCGGCGATGCGGTGTTGAGGACGTAGGCCGCATGCACGAGGCAGTGCCGCTTCTCGATTCCGGCTGCCTCCACCGCCGCGGTGAAGCGTGCCGCCTTCTCGGGCTTCACGCTCGCCTTCTCGTTGTAGAACTGCGGCATGCCGCTAAAGATCTGCAGCGAGCGCATCCCGGCCGCGCCGGCGCGCGCAGCGGCCATGTGGGGGCCGCCGGCACCGATCGTATGGGCGCCGAAGAAATGGGGCATGGGGCGGACGGGGGACGGGGGACGGGAGTGCGCGGCTGCGCCGCGCCACGCCTGCATGCGCAAGCTCGGCGCCAGCGCCCAAAAAGGAAAGCGCCGACGCGCCCCGCGCGTCGGCACTCCCATCTCCCGTCCCCCGTCTCCCTTCCCCCGTCCCCTAGTTCACCCGCACGATCCCCAGCCCCACAGACGCCGGTGGTGCACCTCCCGTGAGGTTGCGGATCCCCAGCGCCTGCGGAAGCGTCTGCGTCCCCGACAGCTCCCACACCGCGAAGCCGCCGCCGGGGAGGGAGAAGACGTTCGACGTCGTCGAGGGGAAGGTTCCGAACGACGTGGCGCGCACGTTGACGGGCCACGACCGCGGGAAGGCGGGCGAGCCGTCACTGAAGCGGAGCGACGCGCTCATGTTCGAGAAGATGTCGCGCGTGTTCCAGCTCGTGATGCGCGCGCGCGCGTCGCTGATCGTCCCTCCCGGATAGTTGTCCGACGCCGCGGCGATCGAGAAGTACCCCATCATCTCCGCCCAGGTCTTCCCGGTGCGGTTCTGGAGGTTCGTGATCCCGACGTCGTTTTGCTGCTGCACCAGCGAGCGCAGGAAGACGCCTTCGTCAGGGCCGCCGTACGTGTCCGTCACCCAGCGCGCAAAGAGCCACGACGAGCCGTAGATCACGTTGTCGCTGCTGTTGATGATCGACTTGGACTCGTTGGACGCGTAGTGCCGGTACAGGAAGCCCATGTGATGGCCGATGGCCTCCACCGGGTCGGTGCACCCGAAGCGCGTGTCGGGCGGGCGCACGTAGTCGCAGATGATGCCATCGCTCCACCGGATGTCGGCGCGCTGCCCCTTGTTGCCGTACAGCTTGCGCGCCCACAGCTCGGTGGCCTGCTGCGCCGTCGCTTCCTCGAGCCACCCCACCTCACCGGAGTCCGCGTCACGGAAGATGCGCTCGGCGAACATCACCACATGCTTGAACTCGTGCAGCAGCGTTCCGCGCACGTAGTGACGCCAGTCGGCCAGCGTCCAGTTGGCATTCCCCGAGGCGTTGGGGTTGGGCACGAAGGCGTAGAAGTACTCCCCCTCGTTGCTGGGCGGACAGGCAAACGACTGGTTGGGGGGATAGCTCTGCGGCGAGAAGTCGCACGACGTCACGAAGCCGAGGAGCGAACCGCCGCTCGAGATCGTGTAGTCGTTCACCTTCTTGGAGAAGACGGCAATCACTCTCCCGTTGTTGTCGTACTCTGCGTCGAGCACGAGCGGGTCGCCGAAGTTGGAGAGGTAGCCGAACATGTCGCGGTCGAACTCGGTTCCGATGGCCTGGTACTCGGCGTCCATCGTCCCGGCGAGCGGCGAGAGCGAATCCTCCATGATGATGAGCTTGGGCCCCACGTACACGACGCGCACGCGCACCGAGTCGTAGGTGGTGTAGTTGCCGAAGGTCTTCATCATGCGTTTCCAGAACTTGGTCCCCAGCGCTGGCGGGTCATCCACCGCGGTGTTGTAGCTCACACCGGTGCGCGCCAGGGCGGCGCGGTCACGCGCGCGCTTGGCCTGCATGGCGGCGCGCTGCCTGGGGTGAGCACGCATGAAGTCGATCGACGATTGCAGCGCGGCCGCGTGTCCCAGGGCGATGCGCTGGTCGCGCGTGGGGGCCGCTACCGTGGCGACGGGCCCCAGCGTTGGTGTCAGCTGCGCGCCCATGGCGTAGGTCGTGGCCGGCTTGAGCAGCGCCGACGTCGCAGTCGTCAGCGCCGCGCCCACGAGCTGGAAGCTCGCCGAGGCGGTGGAGGAGGTCCCGTAGTTGAATGCGGTGACCACGTACGTACCGCCGGTGGCGGCAAACTCGTTGCAGCCGACGTCGGTGGCTCCCGTCAGCAGCATCGACTCGCCCACGGCGAGCGTCCGCTGCTTGGCCATCGACAGCACTGCCTGTGCGGCGATGGAGTCGCCAGCGACCGAGACGGAGATGGGGACCGGGCCGGTCGGCGTGCACGGGAGCGCGGTGGCCACCGGGACGATGAGCGAGATTGCCGTCGCGGTGGCAGCGGTCACCGTGGCCTGCACGCCGTTGACGCGCACCACGTTGTTGACGAGGTCGGGGGCGAAGTTGGTGCCGTTGATCGTCGCCGCGGTACCGGGCACCCAACTGGCCGGCGCCACGCCGGCAATGGTCGGCGCGTTGAGCGAGCGGACGAGGAAGCGCACCGAGTCGGTCTTGCCTTCGCTCGTGGCGCGGATGTAGGTGGTCCCCGCCAGCACGCCGGTCACGAGCCCCTGCTGCGTGACGGTGGCGATGCTTGGCAAGGCGCTCGACCAGGTGAGGGAGCGCCCCGAGAGCGAGCGCCCGATGGCGTCGAGCGTGAGGGCGCTGAGCTGTGACGTCCCCCCCTGCCTAACGCTGGGGGCGCGGTTGTCGATCACGACGCTCGCCACCGGGATCTGGAGGACGGTGATCGACGCGCTCCCCCCCACCCCTTCCGACGTGGCGGTGATGGTCGCCGCGCCCGGTGTCACCCCGGTCACCACGCCGGCGTTATCGACCGAGGCGATGGTGGGAGCGCTCGAGCTCCACGTCACCGTGCGCCCGGAGAGCGTGTTCCCGCTGGCATCCTTGGCCGTGGCGGTGAACTGCACCGTCGCCCCCGCCTCCACCTGCGAGGCGAGCGACGACACCACGACAGACTTCACGGCAGGCGGTCCCGAGGACTCTCCGCCGCATCCCGCCACCAGCACCGTTGTCACCACACCCACTACTGCCGACAGCCGAAGTGCACGCATTCCACGCCTCGCGCGAGGGAAACAAGAACGGACAACCTACCTGACACCCATGGTGCCCCGCGATCCCTACCCCGTCGCGTTGGCGCACCATTTTGACCCGGACTATCTTGCCGTCGCCCGGGTCACCGCGCGCACATCCTCACATGCGCGTCTCCCGGCGCGCTGGCGCCGCGCCCGGCGGCAACCCCATAAAGACCTTCTCACTGCCTTCAAGGTTCCCATGAGCGACTCCGCCCTGCGCCCCGGCGCAGCCGGCTTCAATGGTGTCCGGCGCATCCCACCCGCCGTCAACGAGCCCGTCCGATCCTACGCCCCGGGCTCCCCGGAACGCGCCTCGCTCAAGAAGCGCCTCGCGTCCATGGCCGAGGAGCGCGTCGAGATTCCCGTCATCATCGGTGGCAAGCCGTTCACCACCGGCGACATGGGGCACTCGGTGATGCCGCACAAGCACGCGCACATCCTGGCCGACTTCCACAAGGCCAACCCGGCGCAGGTCGAGCTCGCCATCAAGTCGGCGGTCGATGCGCAGCGCGAATGGTCGCAGTGGAACTGGGAAGATCGCGCCGCCGTCTTCCTGCGCGCGGCCGACCTCCTGGCCGGCCCGTGGCGCGATACGATCAACGCGTCGACGATGCTCAACCAGTCCAAGACGGTCTTCCAGTCGGAGATCGACGCGGCCTGCGAACTCGCCGACTTCTGGCGCTTCAATGCGCAGTACGCGCAGGAGATCTACCACGAGCAGCCGTTGTCGTCGGCCGGCGTGTGGAACCAGAGCGACTATCGCGCGCTGGAAGGATTCGTCTACGCCATCTCGCCGTTCAACTTCACGGCGATCGGCGGCAACCTCGCCGGCTCGCCGGCGCTGATGGGGAACGGCGTCCTCTGGAAGCCGGCCGCAACGGCGGTGCTCTCCGGCTACTACATCATGAAGATCCTCGAGGAGGCCGGGCTCCCGCCGGGAGTGATCAACTTCGTCCCGGGCGATTCGGTGATGATCAGCGACAAGGTCCTGACGCACCGCGACCTGGCCGGCGTGCACTTCACGGGGAGCACCGGCGTCTTCAACGCGATGTGGAAGACGATCGGCGGCAACATGTCGAACTACCGCTCGTATCCGCGCATCGTGGGCGAGACGGGGGGGAAGGACTTCATGCTCATGCACCCCTCGGCCGATGCGCAGGCCTTTGCCGTGGGGCTCGTGCGCGGCGCCTTCGAGTACCAGGGGCAGAAGTGCTCGGCCGCGTCGCGCGCCTATGTGCCCAAGTCCAAGTGGGCCGCGGTGAAGGACGCGATGGTCGCGATGATTGCCGACATCCGCATGGGCGACACGCGCGACTTCCGCAACTTCATGGGTGCCGTGATCGACAAGAAGGCGTTCGACAAGATCTCGGGCTACCTGGCCGACGCCAAGCAGAACGCGAAGATCGTCGCCGGTGGCGGCGCGCGGGGCGACGAAGGGTACTTCATCGAGCCGACAGTGATCGAGGCCCCGGCGGCCGACTATCGCACGATGTGCGAGGAGATCTTCGGCCCAGTCCTCTCGGTCTTCGTGTACGACGACGCCAGGTGGCACGAGACGCTGGAGACGATCGACCGCACGTCGCCGTACGGGCTCACCGGCGCCGTCTTCTCCAACGATCGGCAGGCGGTGCGCGAAGCACTCGTCACGCTGCGCAACGCGGCGGGGAACTTCTACATCAACGACAAGTGCACCGGCGCCGTGGTCGGGCAGCAGCCGTTCGGCGGCTCGCGCGCTTCGGGGACGAACGACAAGGCCGGCTCCAAGCTCAACCTGCTGCGCTGGGTGAGCCCGCGCTCGATCAAGGAGACGTTCGTGCCGCCCACGTCGTACCAGTATCCATTCATGGGCGCCGAGTAGGGCGCTCGAGCGCTCCATTCGGCTCATTTGCGCGCAATGTCCGGTGCTCCGCGCGGCGCTGTCGACCCCTCGGGGTCGCTGGCGTCGCGCGCTTCGCTTTCGGCGACGGCGAGCGCCGCGGCCACGCTGGTCGCCGCGGCGCTCGCCATCCTCCTCCTCATCCTGCAGTACGCCGGTCGCATTTCCCTCCAAACCGACGAAGCAGCCATCGCGCTCAACTTGCGCAGCCGGTCGTTTGGGGAGCTGTTGACGCGCCCACTCGACTACGCGCAGATGGCCCCGCCGGGGTGGCTGGCGATCGAGTGGGGAGCGTTGCGCCTGCTGGGCCCCTCGGAGTTTTCACTCCGGCTCGTCCCCTTCCTCGCCTCGGTGGCCGCGGTGGTGCTCAGCGCGCGGCTGGCGCGCCGCGTGAGCGCCGGCGTGGCCCCCGTGCTGGCCGTGCTCTGGCTGGCGACGGCGTGGGACTTCCTCTTCTACGGAACGCAACTCAAGCAGTACGGGAGCGACGTCGCCGTGGTGTTGGCGCTCGTGCACCTGGCGCTCACCGTCGTCGAGTCGGATGACGCGCCCTCGTGGCGGGCCGGGCTCCTCGGGGGAGCGGCGATCCTCTGCTCGCTCTCGGGAGCCGTCGCCGCATCCGCGCTCGGGCTCGTGCTCGCCGTCGACGCGGTACTGCGCGGCGGCGTGCGACGCGCGTTGCAGCTGACGCCTCTCCTCCTGCCGTGGGGCGTTGCCGCCCTCGCGGTCTCGCTCTGGACGCTGGCGCTCGCGCCGGACGAGCTTCAGGCGTACATGACCAGGTTCTGGGCCTACACCTACCCGCGCTGGCCGTTGCGCCCGGCGGCGGTGATGGCGTGGCTCTGGGACACCCTCCGCCAGGCAGCGTTCGCCCCAATGTCGGGGGGGTGGCAACGACACCTCCCCAAGCTCTACGGGCTCCTGTTCGTGGTGGGCGTGGCGCTGCAGGCGCGACGCAACCGGCGGCAGCTGGCGGTGATCCTCGCCCCGCTCGCGATCGCCGTGGCGCTGGCGATGGCACATCGCTACCCGATCGGCGGGCGCGTCACGCTCTTCATCATCCCCGGACTCCTCCTGTTCACGGCGATCGGTGCCGAGGGGATTGCGTCGCTCGTGCGTCGCCTCGCGCCGCGCGTGCAGCTGCCGGCAGCGCTCGGCGCGTTCGGCGTCGCCGCGGTGCTCGCCTTCCCCGCGGCGCGCACCATGGGCGGGAACCTCCCCCCGGTGTGGGGCGACAACGCCCGGCCGCAGGTGGAGGCGCTCGCCACGGCGGTGCGCGACGGCGACGACGTCTTTGTCCATCACTCGATCGCCAAGCCGTTTCGCTGGTACTGGGCGCTCGCGCCGCACGCCGACGTCCCCGTGAGGTACGGACGCTGCTACAGCGGCGACCCGCGCCCCTACCTGTCGCAGGTGGACTCGCTGCGTGGGCGCCCCCGCGTGTGGGTCGCCACCACCGACCCCAGCTGGAACAGCTACCCGATGGTGGCACAGTACGTTGCAGCTGTCGGCCCGGTGCTGGACAGCGTCGTGGCCACCGATGCCCCCAAGGCCGTGGCCAGTGCGCGCCAGACCGTCTACCTGCGCACCTTCGCCGACCCCGCCGCGCTCGCGTCGGTGCAACGCGACACTGTCACCGTCCACCCCAACATCATCGTCGACTGGATCGCCTGGACCTGCTTCGGCTCCGAGGCACGACCGCTGATTCACCCTTCGCTCTGGCAGTAGCACAACCATGGCCCTTCGCTCCTACGCCTTCCACACCACCGACGTCTTCACGTCGACGCGCTTTGGCGGCAACCAGCTCGCCGTCCTCACCGACGCGCGCGGGCTCTCCACGGCAGAGATGCACGCCATTGCCCGCGAGTTCAACTATTCGGAGTCGACGTTCGTCCTCCCGCCGGACGACCGGTCGCACACGCGTCGCGTGCGAATCTTCACCCCGGGGGGCGAGGTGCCCTTTGCCGGGCACCCGACGGTGGGGACCGCGTTGGTGCTGGCGGTGACGGGCGAACTTCCGCTCGACGGCGACGAGACGAAGATCGTCTTGGAGGAGGGGGTGGGGCCGGTGGCCGTCTCCATCCGCGCCGCGAACGGCGTCCCCGACTTCGCCGAGCTGTCGGTGGCCAGGCTCCCCGAGGTGCTCTCCCCCGTCCCCGCCGCCGACGTGCTGGCGGCGATGCTGTCGTTAGGCACGGACGACCTGGCCGGGGGCGCGTTCCACCCGCAGGCCGTCTCCTGCGGGCTCCCCTTCACCTTCGTCCCGCTGCGCAGCCGTGACGCGGTGCGCCGCGCGCGCCTCAAGCTCGACCTCTGGGAGTCGGCCCTCGCGCGCACGCCGGCCCACATGGTGATGGTCTTCGCCCTCGACGCCGAGGACCCCGCACACCAGGTGCGCGCCCGCATGTTTGCGCCGGGCGAATCGGTCCCCGAAGACCCGGCCACCGGCTCGGCCTGCGCCGCGTTAGGCGGGTACCTCGGACTGCGCGACCACACCGCGACCGGCACGTTGCGCTGGATCGTGGAGCAAGGCTACGAGATGGGACGCCCCTCGCTCCTGCACGTGAGCTGCGACAAGCGGGTCGGCGCCATCACCGCCGTCCGCGTGGGCGGCTCGGCGGTCCTCGTGTCGTCGGGAACTATCCGCCTGTAGTCGACTCGCAAGGAAAACGGCGCGCTCGCCGGGCGCGCCGTTCGCATAGGTGGATGAGCGGCGCCTGCCGCGGCGTCACTCTACAGCTGCGATGTGCAATGCGCGCAGCGCGTGGCCGCGGCGGGGATCGTGCTCATGCAGTACGGGCACGCCTTGGTGGGAGGGGCCGGGGGAGCAGGGGGCTCGGGCTTCATGAACATCTTGCCGATCTGCCAGGCGACGAACGTGATGATCGCGAAGTTGAGGAACACTCCCGCGAAATCGCCAACCCCGAACTTGATCGACCCGACGTCGAGCGTCCACGTGCGCCATGCACCGCCGGGAATCGCTGCCCCGATGATCGGCATGAGGAAATCGTCGCTCATCGCCTTCACCAGCGCGCCGGCCGCACCACCCACGATCACCGCCAACGCCAAACCGACAACGTTCGCCTTCTCGAGGAACTTCTTGAAGTCTTCCCACATGGTGCAGCTGCTCCGACACTGGAGGAACCCACCTAACGCGCCGAGGTGATTGCGCGCGCGCAATGTGAGCCGATTCGGGGCGATGGGCAAGTGCGCAACGTCACCGCCGCGCACTCGGCCATCTCACCCATGCGTGCCTAAGCGCCGGTGCCTCCGGCGGTTCGGCTCCCCGTCCAACGTCTAGAAACGAGCCTCCACGTACAGATCGAGCCGCATCCGCTGCCGCGGGTAGATCCCGCGCGACAGGTCCATGCGCACGAGGCCATCGAGGACCGACCAGCCCACCCCGGCGCCGCTGATGGGGCGCCCGGGGTGCTGCCAGTCATCGCGGCGCCCCGCCCACCCCAGGTCGCCGAACAGCACCGGGCGCACCACGCGGGTGGACAGTGCGAGTTCGCCGCGCGCGAGCCAGAACGCCTCGCCCGCCGCCGTGCCAAGCAACTGCCCGCGCACGGTTTGCGCACCGCCAAGGTAGAACGCGCGCTGCGGGAGCGGCGCGTTGCGGCTGACGCCTCCCCCGGCAGTGAGCGAGGCGGCGAGACGCTCGCCGAACCCCTTGCTCAGCGTCGCCTCGCCCGCCACGCGCCCATAGGCGCGCGACACCGACGACGTCGCGCTGTCGAACGACGTCCACCCCCCTTCCAGACGTGCGTCGGTGAGCAGGCGCCACCCCTGCGGGTCGAGCCCCGCCGATCGCTGGTCGCGCAGCGCGAACCCCGCCACGGTGGCGTCGGTTGCCGTGATGTTGGGGAGGAACTCGCTCCCCCCGCCCAGGGCGCGCGACAGGTTGAAGCGCGTTTCATTGGCCACGTCCCCCTGGCGCTCGACGAAGAGGCGCGTCGTGAGCGCGCCGCCGCGGTTGAGGCCATTCGTCAGCTGCAAACCGGTGGCGCGGTAGTAATAGCCCTCGTCACGCCCGTAGAACAGCGCGCCCAGCGACGCCCCGAAACTCAGCGGGGCACCCCAGTCATCGTTGGCGACCGCCAGCTTGTGGTAGCCAGCCACGCGCCACGTCGCGCGCCCGTTGCTGCGCGCCACGCCGAGCTCGACGTTGGGCACCAGGTCGGCCACCCCGAGCCGAGCCGTTGCATCCCATGAGAAGCCGCGCCCCAGTTGCTCCGTCGCCTGCGCCCCGATGGACAGCCCCTCGACACGATTGTAGCGCGTCCACCCCAGCCCGTAGTTCAACCGTATCGGCATCGGCGCCCACACCGGCTGCAACGAGAAGTCGAGCTCCTTGAGCAAGGCATCGCGTTCGGTGAGGCCGAACAGCTGCTCACCCGGCTCATAGATCGATCCCGGCAGGTCCTTGGAGTTGGCCAGCACCGTGCTGTCGCATGGGAGGCGCACCGCTGTGGCCAGGTTGGACTCGCCGCGCGTGTCGACGCGCGTGTAGAAGCCCGTGCTCGCACAGTCGTCCTTGCGCTTCTCCGCCAGGCGCATGCGCCGCACCGAATCGGCCTCCACCAACTTCCCGATGCGGAACTTGCGCTGCTCCGGCGTGAGCTGCCCCCACGGGAGTGAATCGCCAAACAGCGAGTCGCGCAGCTGGCGGCGCGTCATCATCTCCGGGACCGACGGCATCGAATCGGTGCCATTCACGCTCGCGTACTTGAACCCTTCCTCCATCTTGAACGGGATGCGCATGAAGGAGGCCCGCGCCCACCCCTCGGCGTACTGCGCGCGCGGCAGCCAGAAGCGTCCGCCGTAGAGCCCGTAGTCGATCGTCACCGCCTCCAGTTGCGCCTGCATCGGCGAGAGCATCCCCTTCACCCAACCCGGGGGAGCATCCTCCTCGTCAGGCGTGTCGCCAGTGCGCTTGGCCTCCTCCTTCTCGCGCTTCAACTCTTCGTCCACCACCCCCCAGATATCGATCGGGACGGCGAGCCGGTACGCGGCACGCACCAGCTGCCCGCTCTCCACATCGAACCAGAACGACCCCACCGAGAGCTTCCACTCGGGGCGGCGCGGCTCGATGCGCAGCTCGCGCAGGCGAATGGCACGCCCGTCAGGGAGCGTGATGGTGAGCGAGTCGCCGGTTGCGTATCGGTAGTACGCCTCGGCACCGATGGCGAGCGGGTGCACGAGTTCGCGCTCGTCCACCTCGGCGCGCGCTTCGCTCCCCCCGATCCAGAGCGCGTCGCGCCCCGGGTAGTATGGGATCGGCGAGATCTCGTCCATGTCCACCTCCCCCGCCTCCTTCTCGGCCATGGGGAAGACCGAACGCGCCCCCTTGAGGTCGACGAAGACGCCGCCTTTGCGCGACCAGCGTACGCGCGAAACGTTCTCGGTGCGGAAGAGGAGACGGTCGCGCCCGACGGCGCGGAACCCCATCCCGACCGACATGCGCTGGTACGACGTGGCGTCGTACGAGAGGAGCGTCGAGTCGAGCCGCATGCGAGCATCGCGCGCGCGCAGCAGCAACTGGCGAGCGAGCGGATCGAGAAAGGCCGAGTTCTCGAGCTCCGGTGTCACCGCGATGCGGCGCACCGGGCGCTTCTCGCGGTCCAGGCGCCGTTCCATGGCCGAGTACCGGATGGAGTCGCGAATGGCCTGCTGCTTGATGCTGTCGGCTCGCGCCTTCTCGCTGGGTGTGCCGATGCGCACGGAGACTTCCTGGAAGGCGATGACGAGCGTGAGGGCAGCGAGCATGCGACGAACTCCGGGGGCAGGATCGGTGCGAAGTTCTACGATCCCCGGGGGCGAAGGTTTCGTGACGCCTGTAGGGGGAGCGAGCCGCTGTGGGAGCGCAGGATGTGCAGGCGTTGCCGGAAGGCCTCCCGCTTACGCTCCTCCCGCGCGTCGGGATACGAGAGCATGGACATCGCCAGCGCCACGCCGATGGGGACGGCCGCCATCGACCCGCTCCACGGGAAGGGGCGCTCGTCGCTCCCGCGCCGCGCCTCCAGGCGGCTCACGAGTGCCGGGAAACGTGTCTGTGTCCAGACCGTCGCGAGGATGACGAGAATCCCCAGCCCGGCCAGGAGGATCGGGAAGGAGATGAACTCGCGAAAGACATTCTGGGCCAGGAAGCCAAGGTAGCCGATGACGCCGAGCACTCCGAAGAGCAGGACCGTGCGCCGACGGACGTAGAGCGAGAGCGCGACGAGTCCGAGCGCGGTTGGAAGGAGGAGGTGGCGCCAGGCGCTGTCGTCGGCGCGCAGCCAGAGGACCAGGTAGCCCAGCGTGGTCCCCGCGAGCCCGATGACCCAGAAGGCGTTGGCGAAGTCGCCCGAGCCCGCGCGTCGTTCCGCGCCGTCAGCCGCAACCATGTTCGCGTCGCGACGTTGCTGGCCGCGCTGCCAGCGTTCCACCCGCTCGGCGACGAGGAGGATTGCGAAGCCGCCGGCGAGGATCGTCCATTGCTCCGAGGCACTCGAGCCGCCGAAGGAGCAAGCGATGATCGACAGGTGCAACGCGGCGCCCGCCAGCGCCGCCGCCAGCGGCCACGTCACCGTGACCATGGCGCGCCGCCGCAGCGCGGCGAGTGCCGTCAGGAGCATCATGAGCTCGAGGATGAGCCACTGCCACGCCATCCAGGCCGTGTCGCGGAGCAGTGGATCGCCCATGAGAGGGTCGTGCGTGGGGAGGTCCGGCCACCGCCCGCTGAGGGAGAGGAATGGCCAGGCGACGAGCGGACTGAGCGAGACGACGAGGGCAGCGCAGATGTCGGCCGCCAGGGTAAAGCCACGCCCCCGCAGCCATCGCTCCGCGGCGAGCAGGACACCGCCGTAGAGCAGGGCAACACCGAGCACCCCCCACGGCCCCAGTCGCGCCCACCGGTCGACGAGGAACCAGCCGCACGCGAAGAGGACGAGGAGCGCGCCCAAGGCGTACGCGACCGCCACGACGGAGAGCGCGCTGGTCGCGCTCGGCGCGCTGGTGGCAGTGGTCACGGTCGTCGCCGCGCTGTCGACGGCGGCGAGCGCCCGGAGCCTGTCGCGCTGCCCCTCGTCGATGATCCCCTGCGCCACGCCGCGATCGAGGAGGCGCGAGAGTTCGTGGTTGAGCGGCTTGTCGTTCACGTGCGGGGGGTGAGGAGGACAAGCTGCGGGTGGCCTGACGCGACCACACGGCGCCGACCGTCGCGCCAGAATCTGCCACAACGTACGAGGCGCGGGAGTGGCGCGTTTCCCGACAGCGGGGGCGTTCCCGTCCTCTCGTCCCCAGCCTTCGCTGGGGCAGGCCTCTCGTCCCCAGCCTTCGCTGGGGCAGGCTTCTCGTCATCTCGCTCCCGCGCTATGGTTCCCCCATGCCCCCCTCCCCCCTCGCCCTCGACGTCCGCGCCCTCCACAAGCGCTACGGCGACGTCGTCGCGGTCAACGGGCTCGACCTCCAGGTGCGCGCCGGCGAGTGCTTCGGCCTCCTGGGCCCCAACGGCGCCGGCAAGACGACGACCATCGAGATATGCGAGGGCATTCTCGACGCCGACGGCGGCGACGTGATCGTCCTCGGCCTGCGCTGGGCCACCGACGAAGACGCCCTGCGGCAGCGCCTCGGCGTGCAGCTGCAAGAGGCGCAGTTCGCCGACAAGCTCACTGTCGCCGAGACCGTGCGCCTGTTCCGCTCGTTCTACCGCAGCGGACCCACTGTCGCCGACGTCATCGCCCGCGTGCAGCTGGAGGAGAAGGCCAACGCCCGCGTGAGCACGCTCTCCGGCGGGCAGAAGCAGCGCCTCTCGGTCGCCTGCGCCCTGGCCGGTGACCCGGCGCTCGTCTTTCTCGACGAACCGACCACCGGGCTCGACCCGCAGTCGCGACGGCAGTTGTGGGAGCTGGTGGAACGGCTGCGCGCCGCCGGAACGACGATCATGCTCACCACGCACTACATGGACGAAGCGGAGCGCCTGTGCGACCGCATCGCCATCGTCGACCGCGGGCAGGTCATCGCCCTCGGCACGCCGCGCGAGCTGATCCGTTCGTTAGGCGCGGAGCAGGTGGTGGAGTGCGCGCTGGGCGACGGGGAGTCGATTGCCCCCGACGAGCTGGCGGCGCTTCCCGGCGTGCTGCGCGCCCGCAGCGACGGCCCGATCCACACCCTGCAGGTCGCCGCCGCGCACGAGACGATCCCCGCGCTCCTTGCCCTCATTGCCCGCCGCGAGTGCCGGCTCACCGAGTTGCGCACGCACTCGCCCACGCTCGAGGACGTCTTCGTCTCGCTCACCGGGCGCCACCTGCGGGAGGGGTGAACCAGCCATGACGATGAGCGCCCCTCCCTCGCCGACAGGTGCAACGATGCCGCCGGCGTCCACGCCGCCGTCACCCGCCAACGACGCATCGCCCTCCCCGCTCCTGCAGCTCACGCTGGCCCGCTTCCGCGAGTTCCTGCGCGAACCGGAGGCGGTCTTCTGGAGCTTCATCTTCCCCATCCTCCTCGCCTCCGGGCTGGGGATCGCCTTCCGTTCGCGCCCCGCGGAGGTGGCCAAGGTCGCCGTACTGGCCTCGGCCCCCGGCGCCCAGGCGCTGCGCGCCGCGCTGTCGCGCGACTCGTCGCTGGTGGTGGAGGCGCTCGACGACACCGCCGCGGCCACCGCGCTCCGCATCGGGCGCGTGGCGCTCCTCATCGTCCCGCGCGAGCGCGCCACCGTCGAGTACCGCTACGACGACGCGCGTGCCGAGGCGCGCACGGCGCGGCTGCTCGTCGATCGCGCGTTGCAGCAGGCGGCGGGGCGCCGCGACCCCATCGCGGTAAAGGAGACGCTGGTGAGCGAGCGCGGCTCCCGCTACATCGATTTTGTCCTCCCGGGGCTCCTCGCCATGAACCTCATGGGGGGCGGGATCTGGGGGCTCGGCTTTGGCATCGTCGATGCGCGGCGCAAGAAGCTCCTCAAGCGATTGCTCGCCACCCCCATGTCGCGCGCGCAGTACCTCCTCTCCTTCCTCTTCATGCGCCTGGCGATGATGGTGGTGGAGGTCGTCTTCATCGTCTCGTTCGGTGCGCTCGTCTTCAAGGTGCCCATGCGTGGCCCGCTCCTCGCCTTTGGGGTCATCTGCGTCATGGGGACGCTGACGTTCGGCGCGCTGGGGCTGCTGGTCGCTGCGCGCCCGCGCACGCTCGAGGGGGCGTCGGGGTTGATGAACTTCATCATGCTCCCCATGTGGGTCGGCTCGGGGATCTTCTTCGCCGCCACCAACTTCCCCGATGCGGTGCAGCCGCTGGTGCAGGCGCTCCCGCTCACCGCGGTGGTGGACGCCATGCGCCTCAACATGCTGCAGGGCGCTGGCCTTGCCGCGGTGAGCGGTGAGCTGGCGATCATGGCGGCGTGGCTCGTCGGCTGCTTCGTGTTGGCGCTGCGCATCTTCCGGTGGCGATGAGCGGCGCGCCCGGTACGCCGCACCATTCGCGGGCCACGGTCGTCGCGGCCTTTGCCGCGGTGTACCTGCTGTGGGGGTCCACGTACCTCTTCATCAAGTACGCCGTTGCCTTCATTCCGCCGTTAGGGATGGCCGGGGCGCGATTCCTCCTCGCGGGGCTCATCCTCTACGGCTACGGCCGGCTGCGCGGCAACGAGCGACCGCGCGCGATCCACTGGCGCTCGGCGGCCGTCGTCGGCGTGATGCTGATGACCTCCAACGCCGGCGTGGCGTGGTCCGAGCGCCTCATTCCCTCGGGCGTGGCCTCGCTCCTGGTCGCCATCACCCCATGCTGGATGGTGCTGTTCGAGTGGCTGGCGCACCGTGAGCGACGCCCGCACGCGGGGGTCCTGGCGGGGCTCGCGCTTGGCCTGGTGGGGCTGGCGATCCTGGTCGGGGTGGGCGACCTCGTGGGGGGCGGTGGGCGCGCGAGCGGCGGCGTGAACCTTCGCGGCGCCGCGGCCATCATCTGCGGCACGGCGGTGTGGGCCGCAGGGTCGCTCTACGCACGCGCAGCGCCGCGCCCCACCTCACCGCAACTCCTGAGCGGGATGCAGATGATCTGTGGCGGGGCGATTCTCTCCATCGTCTCGGCGCTCACCGGGCAATGGGACGGCTGGGTGTGGCGCGAGACGCCCGCGATTGCCTGGTGGTCGTTTCTCTATCTCCTGACCTTTGGGTCGCTCATCGCCTTCTCGGCATACATGTACCTCCTCACCGTCTCGACACCGGCCCGCGTCTCGACCTATGCGTACGTGAACCCGGTCGTTGCGGTACTGCTCGGTTGGGCCTTCGCCGGGGAGACGCTCACGCCGCGGATGCTGCTGGCCTCTGTCATCATCGTGGGAGCGGTGGCGCTCATCGTGTCGTTCGGTGCCTCGGGGCCGCCGTCGCGGGCGACGCTCAAGACCGACGAGTTCCCGGTCGCGGCGACCGATGCGGGATAGCAGCGTCCCGGGGTGACGCCAGCCGTGTAGATTGTGGGAGGCGCCCGGCTGTTCGCGCCCGAACGGCGACGTCAACGTTCGACGCATCCAATCTGCATGGCGAAGATTCTGGTCATCGAGGACGACGAGGCACTGCGGGCACTCATGGCGCGCGTGCTTCGGTCGAAGGGGCACGAGGTGGTGGTCGCGCGCGACGGCGGGGAGGGGCTGGCGATGTGGGAACGCGAGCGTCCCGAGGTGGTGGTGACCGACCTCTACATGCCTAACGTGGACGGTATCGAGGCGATCATGGCGTTCCGCGCGCGCGACCCCGCGTTGCCCATCGTCGCCGTATCCGGGGGCGACTCGCGCGCGTCGTTCCTCGCGCTGGACTCCGCCGGTGACCTCGGCGCCACGGTGGTGCTGGCCAAGCCGTTCCTCCCGGACCAACTGTACGATGCGGTGGTGCGGGCGCTGGGGCGCGATCCCTCGGTGTAAGCGCGGGTTCGGCGCGGCGTCGCATCGCGCCGTGCGGCGTCAGGAACCGAAGCGCGTCCAGATGAAGATCGCCGCGCACGCATCCCCTATGGCGTCGACGGGGAGTTCGCTCGGCCCGCGATAGACCTCGATGGCCTCGATGTCATTGGCGTGGAAGGACGCCAGGATCTCGCCGGCGCCACGCCAATCGAGCCTCGAGCCGTTGACATACACCTGGGTGCCGGTGAATGAGGGCTCGCGGAGGTTCGCGGGGCGAATTGTGTTGCCCTGACAGCGCGCTGCGAGGACCTCCAGCGATCCGTCGGGCAGGCGCCTGATCCGGAGCCCGCGCACACGACGGAGGATATCCTCCATCCCCTTGCTGGTGTGCGCCTCCAACTCCTCGCGCGTGAAGAACTGCCCCACGCCGCGGGCACGTCGCTCGTAGAACGTACTCATGCGCACCGACGCCTCGTATCGCGGCGGGACGTTGCCCCTGGCGGTGACAGACACCGTGTCGAGCGACTGCACCACGGAGTCGAGGACGAGGACGATGTCGCGCTGTTGGGCAGGGGCGAGTGTCAGGCGCTGCGAGGTGAGGCGATACCCCAACTGTCGCGCCGCGATCGAGTAGGTGCCGGCGGGGAGCCCGGTGAACTCGAAACGCCCGGAGTCGCTCGAGAGCGCCACGCGCGGCTGTCGAGCGTTTGCGTCATCGTCCTCTCGCAGCAGTCGCACCTCGGCACCGGGCACCGGACGGACGCCATCGGTCACGACGCCTCGCACGACACCCTGCGCGTGCGCAGTCACCGCGCACAGCGAGAACAGCAGCCCCAATGGCGTCACCACGCAGCGACTCGGCATGGACACCACCCCTGCCCGCGAGTGAAGAGGCCAGCGCATGCACATCCGAGCGCGCCCCGTTAACCCCTACGCTACACCTCGTCGCGCACTTGCGCACGCTGCTGCCTCTTCCGCAGCCACCACCACACCCCCACCCCAATGGCGACGAGCAGCACCGCCACCGGCCCCTCGAACCTGCGCACCTCGCCCACGACCAGCACCGCCGCCTCGCCAAAGGCCCACCCCAGCCCCGCCAGCAGCGCCGCCCACACCAGCGAGGCAATCGCCGTCCCGGTGAAGAAGATCCACGGCGGGACGTGCGCGGCGCCGCACGCCAGCGGGAGCGCAATGCGCCCACCGAAGACAAACCGGGAAATGAAGGTGCTGCGCCAGGGGTTCCACCGCATCGCGCTCAGCACCTTGCGCACCAACGGCGGCGAGTTGCGCAGCTTGAGGCGCACCCACGCCGCCCGCCAGCGCCCCAGCAGGTAGCACGCCGACGACAGGGCAAAGACCCCCGTCGCGCACGCCACCACCACCGCCACGAAGCGCAGGTGCCCCTGTTCCGCCGCGAAGCCCCCCAGCAGCGGCGCCAGCTCCTCGGTCACGACGGACGAGACGCCTAACGTCAGGTACGCCCAGCGCTCGCCCAACGCGGTGAGCGACAGGACGTCGATGAGGGCTGGCGGGACGGGAAGCATCAGTCTCGGTCGGACGGGCTCGGCACGACGGGTGACACCCTGGAGGTGGTTTCAGAACCGGTGGCCGCAGTGCCGGCGCACTGCGCCGGCAACGGCGCGGCTACCGGTCTTGAATCCACACTAGGGACGCGTCGCGGCGGGATAGGTGACCGGGACATCGGTGTAGACCTTGCCTCCAACCTCGACTCGTTGCACCACGGCGCGGAAGTGTGCGCGCCCCTTGAGTTCGGGGGCGAAGCCGAGGAAGGTGGGAGTGTCGCCCAACGTCTCGCCAAGCTTCGCGTCCGGCTTGGCCGCGAGCACCAGATAGACCACCACGTTTCCTTCCGCAACGTCGAGCATCTTGAGGTCGATCCGGGGCTGCGCGACACGCACTGGCGTGCGTCCGGAGGCATCGAGCACATGCGCGAAAACCGCCGTGCTCCCCGTATCGACCACGAACTCGAGCTGATTCGCCCCGTCACCCAGCGGGACGAGCATCCCGCCGTGCGGCCCGACAACCGGCGTCGCCGCCGGCTCGCCGACCGCCGCCTTCCCCGCCACGCCACCCGCCTCGCCCCCAACCGCACCTCTCCCACCCTCACCGCCACCACCGCACCCCGCCAGGCTGGCGCCCACGGAGAGGATGGCGACAAAGCCAACCACCCGCCGCCGCACGCAAGCGAACCGAAAGCGGCGCACGGTACACGGATCACGCGGAACGAGTACGGGGCCCTGCAGCTGCATGGTTCACCTGTAGTCGCAAGTGGATCGCGTCGCCGGGCAGCTGACGGGCTGCCGCCGACGTGCATACATGAAGAGAGAGCGCGTCACCGCTCCCGACAAGTCGGAACAGATACCGTCTCGTCGTGCGGCTTTCCACAACGCCCGCCACCCGGGAGCGGTCTATACCCGCGGCACCGCAAAAGGAAACGCCCCCGGCCGCATCGCGGCCGGGGGCACTCCCGTCTCCCCCCAGCCTTCGCTGGGGCAAGCTTTCTCCCGTCCGCCGTCCGCCCCTAATCCCCCGCCACCGGCGCCGCCCCCGCCACGGGATGCTCCGCCGTTTGCTGCGACACGCGGAAGCCAAGGATGCGGGCGAAGAAGCCGCGCATCTCGTCCAGGATCTCGTAGAAGGTCGGGATCGCGACGAGCGTGAGGAGCGTCGACGTGATCACCCCGCCGATCACCGCCACGCCTAACGGCGCGCGGAACTGCGACCCCTCGCCACGCCCCAGCGCAATGGGAAGCATCCCGGCAATCAGCGCAAACGTCGTCATCAGGATCGGGCGCAGGCGGATGGCACCGGCCTCGATGAGCGCCTCGCGCAACGGCAACCCCTGCTGCTCGCGTGCCCACTTGGAGAAGTCGATGAGCAAGATCGCGTTCTTGGCCACGATTCCCATCAGGAGGATGACGCCAATGAGCGACATCAGGTTGATGGTGTTGTTCGTGATCGCGAGCCCGAGCATCACGCCAATCAGCGACAGCGGCAGCGACATCATGATCGCCAGCGGGTCGAGGAACGACCCGAACTGCATCACGAGGATGAGGTACATCAGCAGCACCGCTGTCCCCAGCGCAAGAAAGATCTGCCCGAACAACTCGCTCTGCTGCTGCGCCTCAGCCCCCATCGTGACCTTGATCTCCGACCCCAGGTTGAGCGCGGCGATCGCCGCCTGCGCGTCGTTCGAGACCTCGCCCACCGATCGCCCGGCGACGTTGAACTCCACGTTCACCACGCGGTCGCGGTCCAGGTGGTTGATCACCGCCGGCCCCACCCCTTCCTCGATCCGCGCCACCTGCCCCAGCGGCAACGTGCTCGGCGCGCCGTTGGGCCCCGCGACCACCAGCGGGAGCTGGCGCAGGTCCGACGCCCGGCGACGCGACTCCGGCGCCAGCCGCACGACGACGTCGCGCATCTCGCCGCTCGGGTCCTGCCAGTCGCCGGCGTCGATCCCGGCAAAGGCCGGGCGCAACGACTGCGCGATCTGCCCCACCGTGAGGCCTAACGAGCCAGCCAGCCCGCGGTTGAGCTCCACGCTCAGCTCCGGCTTCTGCCCCTTGGACGACAGCGACACGTCCACCGCGTTAGGCACGGCGCGCACCGCCGCCAGCGCACGCTGCGAGGCGTCGGCCAGCTTCGTCGCGTCGTTGGAGCGCATCTCGATCGCCACCTGCTTGCGCCCGCCCCCCCAGTCCGTGGCATACACGGAGATGCTCGCCCCACCCACCGACGCCAGTTCGTCGCGCAGCTGGTTGCAGAACGCCTCCACGCCGATCGTGCGCTTGTCCTTGGGCACCATCTTCACGTAGATCGCGCCCTGGTCAACGGCCGAGCTTCCCTCGGAGCCGAGCGACGACATGGAGTAGCGCACCACCTCCTTGTGCCGCGCAATCACGCGCACGACCTCCTCGGTCTTGAGCCGCGTGTAGTCCAGGTTGGACCCCGGCGGCGTCTCCACCTTCACGTTGAACTCGGCGTTGTCGTCGCTGGGAAAGAACTGCGTCCCCACCAGCGTGCGGTTCCCGATCTTGATTGCCGGCATCGCCAGCGCGAAGACGAAGGTCCCCACCGAGATCGCCACCACCGACCAGCGGTGGTCGAGTGCCCACGCAATCACGCGGCGGTAGCGCCCCGACAGCCTGTTGAACCACGCGTTGAACTTGTCGAGCGCCTTGGTGAGTGCGCTCTTCTGGTGCTCCTCGCGATGCGGATCGGGCCAGTACGCCGAGAGCATCGGGTCGAGCGAGAACGACACGAAGAGCGACACCAGCACCGAGCAGGCAATCGTCAGCGCAAACGGCTTGAACCATTGCCCGCTCATCCCCGGCATGAAGGCGATGGGAACGAAGACGGCGAGGATGGAGAACGTCGTCGCCGCCACGGCGAGCCCGATCTCATCGGTCCCCTCACGCGCCGCGGTGTAGTGATCTTTTCCCATCTCCACGTGTCGCACGATGTTCTCGCGCACCACGATGGCATCGTCAATCAGGATGCCGATGGCCAGCGAGAGCCCCAGCAGCGACATCGTCTCCAGGTTGAACCCCAGCGCCCAGACGGCGATGAACGACGCCAGCACCGACACCGGGAGCGCGAGCCCAGTGATGACGGTCGAGCGCCACGAGTTGAGGAAGAGGAAGACGACGAGCACCGTGAGCAACGCTCCTTCGACGAGCGTCTCCTGCACGTTGCGCACGGAGTTGGTGACGTTGACGCCGGAGTTCTTGATGACGTCGATCTGCGTCCCCGGCGGGAGCGTCTTCTCCAGGTTCTCGATGCGGGCAATGACCTGCTGCGCCACGTCGGTGGTGCTGTAGCCCTTGGACTTCTTGACGTTGATCCCCACCGACTCCTTGGTGCGCCCGAGACTGTCGGTGAAGAGCGCCAGCGTGCGCTGCTCCTCGGTGGCATCCTTCACCGTCGCCACCTGTCCCAGGCGCACCAACTGCCCGTTGCGCTCGGTGATGACGATCTGCTCGAACTCCCGCGGCTCGACCAGGCGCCCCTTGAGGCGGATCGACTTCTCGTCCAGCGCCCCCTTCACGTTCCCCACCGGGGCCGCGAGGTTTTGCAGCTGCAACGCCGCCACCACCTGCGACACCGCCACCCCCGCCGCCTGCAACGCCTCGGGCCTGAGTTCCACCGTCAGCTCGCGTTCCAGCTTGCCGGGCACCGACACCTCCGCCACGCCGGATATCGAGCGCAACTCGCGCGTGATCCCCGGGTCGGCAATGCGCGTCAGCTCCGCCGTGGACAGCGTCGACGAGTTGAGCGCCAGCGACACGATCGGGAGGTCGGTGTCGTTGAACTTCTTGATGATCGGCTCCTCGAGCTCCGTCGGGAGGTCCTGGCGAATCCCGCTGATGGCGTCGCGAATGTCCTGCGTCGCCTCGGTCAGCGGCTTCCCGAAGTTGAACTCGACCATGATGAAGCCGAAGCCGTCCTCGGCACGGCCGTTCACGTGCTTCACACCGGCGATCGACGAGATCGCCTCCTCGACCGGGTCGAGGATCTCGCTCTCCACACCATCGGGCGAGGCGCCGGGGTACACCAGCCCCACCGAGACGTAGGGCGGCGCCACGTCGGGAAACTCGTCCGTTTGCAGCTTGAGCAACGCGACCAGCCCGAACGCAACGAGTGCCACCATCGAGACGATGGTGATCATGGGGCGCTTGATCGCAAAATCCGAGATCAACATATGAGTCCCCGCCTAATTCCTGGTAACAGCCGCGTCGTTTGGCGCACTCACCCGCACCGGCGTTCCCGGCGTGATTCCCTGCGCCGCCCCCATCAGGAGGGTGTCGCCGGCCGCCACGCCCTTGAGCACCTCGTACTTCTCGGTCGCCTCGTCCTTGAGCCCGAGCTCGACCTCGACCCGCTCGGCGCGCCCTCCCTTGAGGCGCAACACCCACGGACGCACGCCGCGAACATCCACCGCGCTGGCCGCCACCACCGGCGCCTCGCGCGATTCCGACTGCGCACGCCCCTCCGCGAACAACCCGGCCACCAGTGTGTTTCGGTCGTTAGGGATCGCGGCGACGATGCGGACCTGCCCCGTGCTGGGATCGGCGGCGGGATTGATCCGCGTCACCTTGCCCTGGAACGTCTTCCCCGGATACCCGCTGACGGTGAAGGCCACCGGCGAGCCGATGCGGATGGCCGACAGCTGCGCCGCGGGAACATTGGCCTCCAACCGCATGCTGCGGGGGTCGATGATGGTGAACAGCGCGCCGCCGACCTGCACCACGTCGCCCGCCGACACCGAGCGGACGCTGACGACACCGGCGAACGGTGCGCGTACCTGCGCGTCGTCGACCTGCTTCTGCGCCAGCGTCAGGCGTGCCTTGGCGTCGTCGAGTTGCGACTGCGCGGCGAGGTTGGCGCGCCGTGCCGACTCGAGGTCGCGCTCGGCGATCGCGCCGGCCTCGGCGAGCTTCTGCGCGCGCGACAGCTCGCGCGCCGCGATGTCGGCCGCCGACTGCGCCGTGGTAACGCCGGAGCGCGCGCCGAGAAACTGGTCGCGCACCGTGCGATCATCGATGCGCGCCAGGAGCGTGCCGGCGCCCACGCGGCTCCCCTGGTCGGCGTGCGTGGAGAGGACGGGGCCCGATAGCTGCGCGCGGACCGTGGCTTCGCGCTCGGCGGCCAGCGAGCCGGAGAGCGCGGGGCCCGACGAGATCCTCTCCATCGTGACGATGGCGAGGTTCTCGGCGCTCACCGCGGTGGGGGCGGGCGCGGCGCCGGCCGCGGGATCGCCCTTCCCCTTGGCATCGGCTTCCTTGCCGCCACAGGCGGCGCCGATGAGGAGCAGCGCGGGAAGGGTGCGTCGCAGCATCGAACGATTAGGTATGACGGACATGGGAGGAACGGTCTCCACTTATTGAGGAATCTGTGAGGTCGATGCCTGCGAGGTCGTGATGCGCGTGCCCTGCGTGGTGCCACCCGTGGCGCCCGATCCGGTCGCCCCGGCGGCGCCACTGGCGCCGGACGCGGCCGACGAGCCGGTGCTGAACGACGCGCCGGTGCCTAACGGCAAGTCCTTGAGGAGCGCCAGCCGCATGCGCGCCACCTGCAGGTTGCGCGCGGCCTGCGCCCGGTTGATGCGGGCCTGGTCCAGGTTGAGGCGCGACTCGGACAGCTCGATCTGCGTCGACAGCCCTTCCTGGTAGCGCACGTTGGCGATGGTGAAGGCGCGCGTGGCCTGTTCCGTCGTCCCCACGCTGGCCGCCAGCGCCGCCTCCGCCTGTTGCAGCTGGGCGATGGTCTGCGCCGCATCCAGTGCGGCCAGCTCGCGCGTCTGGTCGAGCCGCGCGCGGCTCTCCTCCACGCTCGCCTCGGCCACCATCGTCGCGCCGCGCAGCCGTCCACCGGTGAACAACGGGAACGACGCGCCAAGCGCAACGCTCCAGTTGTTGAGCCAGTTTCCCCACGCCGGGACGCCGCCGGACCCGAAGGCGACACGGCTGTACGCCGAGGTCAGGCTGATCGACGGCATCCACTCGCGCCGGGCAATTGTCAACTGCGCCTCCTGTGCCTTGAGCGCCTCGTCGAGCTGCCGCACCGGGGCCCGGCTCGACGTGCTGGTGTCGATCGAGGCATCGAGGGGGCTCCCCGTGTTGGAGGCGGTGCGCGCCTCGCGCACGTCGGCCGGCTCGTTGATGTCGCTCGTCAGTTGCAACGTCTCGCGATACGGCAGGTTGAGCAACTGCTTGAGACGCAGGAAGGCGAGGTCGCGGTCGGTGCGACGCTGCAGCACCACCGGGACCTGGTTGTCACGCGTCACGCGCGCGCGCAGCAACTCGAACTCCGACTGGTTCCCCACCTGGCGCGCCAGCGACGTCTGCCGCAGCGTCACCTCGGTGGTGGCCAGCGACGACTCGGCAATCGCCACCAGGCGATCGGCGAGCACAGCATCGTAGTACGCCTCGGTCACGTCGAGCGCGAGCTTGGCCCGCTGCGACGACAGCTCGATGTCGGCCGAACGACGCCCCGCCGTGGTGGCGCGCACCTGCGCCTGGCTGCGCCCGGCATTCCACAGCGTGAGCGACCCGTTGGCCGCGACCTGGTACTGGTTCTTGGCGCCAAAGCCGGCCCGCGAGAAGTCGATCCCGCCGCCCCCCGAGGCGCATCGCGTGTACAGCTCCAGCGCCGCGATGCGCTGCGCGTCAGTTGCACCTGCCGGCGCCAGGTAGCGCGTGCAGGGCTGGAAGTACGTCGTGGTGTCGACCGGCGGCGCCGGCGGCACGTTGGGACCCGGCGTGGGCGGCGAACTCTGGAACACCGAGAACTGCGTGGCCAGCGTTCGCGTGTACCCCGCCGATCCGTTGATCTGCGGCAGGTACGCCGAACGTGCTTGCATCTGCTGCCCCTGCGCGCGCTTCACGCCGGCCTGCGCGATGCGCAACGCCTCGCTGGCCGACTGCGACATGCGCAGCGCGTCCTCGAGCGACAGCTTTCGCGGTCCCTGTGCGCGAACGGCAGGCGCCAACAACGCCGTTGCCACGATCGCCGCGAGGACCAGGTGCACGGACTTCATAAGGTTGGGTGACGAGTCGAAGGACATGTCAGGCAGCCTCACTTCCGTTGGCGTGATGTCGCGCAGCGGGAGGTGCCTGGGTGGAACAGTCGTGCGCTGCCCCGGACGCCGGCGGAACGGTCGCCGACGCCGGGACAGGTACGCCGAGCGCGCGAAGGAAGACGCGCACGTAGCGCATCGCCGCCTCGCGATCGGGTTGGGGATAGACATTGGGAACCACCTCGCGCGACATCGCGTCGGCAAACACCGCGCTGAACAACATCGAGCACGTCGTGAAGACATCGACGTCGCCCGGTGCGATGCCATGCATCTGCACCAACCGCGAAGCGTACGACGTGAGCCGATTGAAGTGCGGCGTCTGCCCGTTGCAGATGTGCGGCCCCATCTCGGGGTGCTCTTCCAGGTCGGCCATCGTCTTGCGAATCATGCCGCGCATCTCGCGAATGGCGACGAGGTGCCCCTCGCTCCACTCGGTGAGTTCGCGCATCGGGTCCACCGGCTCGGCAGGAAGGAGGACCGATCCCATCGGATCATGACAGGTGATCGCCTCCGCCAGGAGCTGCGCCTTGGAGCCGAAGAGTCGGAAGAGGGTGACCTCGTTGACCCCCGCCTCCTCGGCAATCCGGCGCGTCGTCGCCCCGCGAAATCCCACCTCGGCGTAGACCCGACTCGCCGCGGTCAGGAGCTTCTCTCGATTGTCCATGAAAAGTGGTAAAGTGGTCCGGGAATATATCCCTGTGCGCAAGCAAGTACTTGCATGTAACGCCAAGACCACTTTCCCGGTTTCAACTTCGTCTTTCCAAGTTTTCGGGAGGATCTCACCGGCAGACGCGGCGCGTATCGGTCGTTTGACCCATCCTCGAATCGCGCAGCCGCCCTCGTGTGGTCAGAGCGCGATAGGAGGAATCGACCAGAACCGGCTGTCCTTACCGGTTCGTTCCAGTCCGGCGAGCGCGCCTGGCGTGACGGATTGTGGCGCCGGCGTGACGGTGCCCGACGCCGCGCCACGGTTCATTTCGCTCCGTGTGGCGCCACGCTAAGCGCCCCGCACGGTTCTGAACGGGGAGCGCAAAGGCGAGAACGCATGTTCCATAGCCAGCGTGCAAGTCTATGCCAGTTGCGTTCTTATGTCGCGAAACAACCCCGCCACGATCCACTCGCCGGACCAAGAGACCATCTCAAGCACACGCCGTCGCGGCCCGTCATTCCGGCGACGGGCTGTGCGCCGCGTCACGACTGGCATCTCTCCTGCCTTTGTGGTGACCGACCAAACGGTCGTTCACTGTGCTCAGGGAGTCGCCCATGCCCCGCCGTTCCGGATTCACCTTCGTCGAGATTCTCGTCGCCATGGCGGTCTTCGGCGTCCTCTCCGCCATCGCCGTCCCGAAGTACCGGCAGATGCGCGAAAAGGCGTACGTCGGCGCTCTCAAGGCCGACCTGGCAGAGCTGCGCATCGCGCAGGAAGGCTTCTGGGCCGAGAACCACAGCTACACCACCGACACCACGCAGCTCGACTGGCGCTCAACCAGCGACGTCCGCGTCGACATTTCGGTCTCCGATCCATACGCCGGCTTCGACGCCACGGCGCGCCATCTCAGCATGGCCGGCATTCAGTGCTCGATGTCGGTCGGCAGGGTCACGGCGGCGGGGACGCCGTCGGGCGATATCACCTGCGGTTCGGTGAGCGGCCCCACCCCCGGTCCCGGGATGCCCGTCTCACCCTGACGGGAGCCCTACAGACGACAAGCGCCCGGATGCTCGATGCATCCGGGCGCTTCTTCATTCCCCCCGATCAGCGATCGGCCCGCGGAATCACGAGCCGCTCCGCGGTGTGCGTCGCGGAGAACGAACTCACCTTGTTGTCCACCAGCCCCGCGCGTCTCCCCGCCGCAAAGACCTCGACATCCTTGAGTGTCGCCTCCGCCCCCTTGCGGTGCACGATCCAGATGGCGCCGTTGGGAACGAGCGTGGCCTTGAGTTCGGGGAGTCGGCTCAGGGCATCGACCGACTCCGCGCCATAGACGATGACGTCCGTGTTAGGCGCCGGCGCCGTCTTGTAGCGACCCACCTTGCGCGTCAGCTGGTCGACGAACTCGGCGTCATCCACGCCGAGGACGACGACCCTGCTCTGATCGGTGATGCCGAGCCGGTCCAGGAGGGTGCGCGGGTTGCGGATCTTGGCCAGCCACTTGGCGGCCATCCCCTCGGCGAAGTGCAGGAGCGCCGGGCCGTCGGCGTGGTCGAGCATGAGCGCATTGCCCTGCACCTCCACGCGCGCCACGTCGGCCAGGAGGAACCTCTCGCTCCTGGTCTTTCCCCGAAACGCGATGTGATCGGCCTCGAGCAGCGCACGCCCGACCGTCTTCCGGCGAGCGCGCTCGAGCGTGCAGGGGGTTTCAAGACCCATGCGTTGGGTGATGATGAGGCGGCGCGTGTGCTGGACACCCCGCGGTCGCGCCATGTGGCAACGTGTCCATCTCGTCGCGAAGAATACTGGTGAGAGAATACCGCTTCCGGAACCTCTCCCGCCTTTCGGAATAGCACCGGCGTGCTGCGCCGTTAGCTTGCGCCAGCCCGACATAGGCCGCTGTGGGCAGCGGGTACCGCGTTGAGCGCGAGCTTGGCGGCGGTGGCATGAGCCGTGTCTCCCTGGCCACCGAGGTCGCGCTCGACCGCGCGGACTCCTCGGACGAGGCCTCGCTCCCCAAGGGGTCGGCACGCCTCTAGGCGTCCGCACGCCTCAAGGCGTTGGACGCCTACCTCTACCTTGCCAGCGCCTCGCGCCATGCGGATCCCGCGCTCCACCCCTATGTTGCCGAGGCGCAGCGGGCGATTGCCCGGCTCAACCCCGATCCGTCGCGCCGCTGAACGGTCGTTAGGCTCCCTTTTCCGCACGCTCCGCCGATGCGCCTCGCGTTCGCCACGTTCCGCGCCCTCCCGCAGCTGAGCGAGGACGATCGACTCGCGGTGGGTGAGTTGCGCCAGCAGGGCGCCTCGGTGGAGAGCGCGGTATGGGACTCGCCGCTCGTCGACTGGTCGCGTTACGACGGCATCGTGGTGCGATCCACGTGGGACTACCACCTGCGCCCCGACGACTTCGAACGGTGGCTCGCCCACATCGACGCCCTCGGGATTCCCATCTGGAATCCGGCGGCGCTTCTGCGATGGAACATGGACAAGCGCTACCTCCTGGACCTCTCCGAACGCGGCGTGGAGACGGTCCCCACGGTGATTCTCGACCGCGCGGCGCCGGTAACGCTCACCGACGTCGTCAACGAGATGGAGTGGGACGAGGTCGTGTACAAACCGTCCATAGCGGCATCGGGCTATCGCAGCGCACACGTCCGCTCCGGCGACCACGCGGCGCACGAAGCGGGCTTCGCCCAGCTGCTCGGCGAGCGCGACGTGTTGGTGCAGCCGTTCATCGCCGAAGTGGTGGAGCATGGGGAATGGTCGCTCCTCTTCTTCGCCGGGCAGTTCAGCCACGCGGTGCGCAAGCGCGCGCGCGCGGGCGAGTTCCGCGTGCAGGATGACTTTGGCGGCTCGGTAACGCCCGAGACGCCGCGCTCGGCGCTGATTGCCCAGGCCGAGGGCGTGCTCACGCACATTCCGCGACCGTGGTTGTACGCGCGCGTCGATGTGTGCGACGTGGCTGGCTCGCTGATGCTGATGGAGCTGGAACTGGTCGAGCCCGACCTCTTCTTGCGGCATCATCCATCGGCGCCGCGCCGCTTCGCGGCGGCGATTCGTCAACTCGTGGCCGGGCGCCGGACTCCGATCTCCTTCACGCCACGCTCGGTCACACCGCCAGACGCACCGGCGACCTGACCCACCGGGCGCCGCGGCGCGCCGCCCGCGTCACGACGCCGGGTTGCGGCTGACGGACGGCGAGGGGGGTGACGCCTCGCTCCTCCCTTCGGCCGGTCTCCCCATTCCCGGTGACGCCCCGCCATGACCATCGGGCGTGGAGCAACCGCCACCGGCAACACGCGCCGCCGCCGAGTTCAGGGCCGGCGCGGTCAGCAGCGTGTGCGCGGCATGTCTCGTGGGCTGGAGGCGGCGTGGGGTCATGGAGTAAGTCCGCGAGTCGGTGGACGGAAACGCAGCCCAGAGGGCGCGACGTGCCGGATGCCACTGTCTCAAGCAAGGGAAGTGCCCCCTGCACCCGCGACGGCGGACCGGCACCACTCTTGTCTTGGCAGGGAGCGTTCCGCTACGCGCGAAGCGCGCTTATCGACTGCCACTCAAGCACTTAGCCCTCACGGCCGTCGACGTCGCGCGACACTCGACCGTGATCATTCACGGTTTGACCCGTCATATTTCGCAGACCACCTTTCCGGCCGTGACATGTCACGGTATTCGATGAGCGACCTCCCGCCACTATACCAGCTCGTTGTCGACGTGTGGCGCGCCGCCACCGACTCCGCCGCGCTCGACGAATGCGTCGACCGCGTCGCCGCCATGCTCGCCCGCACCGTACGAGCCGACACCCTCGCCGTCTGGCGACTCGCGCGCGACGGCGATCGCCTGGAATCGGTCGCCGCGAGCGCGGTCCGCCCAGGGCCGCGGCCGGCGCCGGTCACCCGCGACATCCCGGCCGCCATCACCGAAACGCTGCGCGCCATGCAGCGCGAGGGAGCGCCGCGCCTGGTCACCCCGGAGCCGGTGGACCACGCGCTGCACCCCTTTGCACCCGACGGGAGCTGGCGCGCCATGGCGATCGCCCCGCTGGCAGAGGGCGATCGCGCCATGGGCTTCGTCGTCCTCGTCGCCCGCAACTCGGGCGTTCTCGACCCCAGCCACGCGCAGTTGCTCGGCCAACTGGCGCCGCCGCTGGGGACCGCGCTTCGCCTGGAGGACGAACGCGAACACGAGCACCGCCTGCGCGAGGCGCTCGAAGCCGACCGGCGCGCCCTCCTCCAGCGCCTCGATCGCGATGAGGTCTCGGGCACCATCGTCGGCGCCGAGAGCGGACTGCGCGACGTGATGCTGCGCGTGGAGCAGGTGGCACCCACCGACGCCCCAGTCCTCCTCCTGGGTGAGACGGGTTCGGGGAAGGAGCTCGTGGCCCGGGCGATTCACGCCCGCTCGCGGCGCTCGAGCGGACCGGTCGTACGCGTGAACTGCGGCGCTATCCCGGCTGGCCTCATCGACTCCGAACTGTTCGGGCACGAGAAAGGGTCGTTCACGGGAGCGATCCAGACGCGCAAAGGGTGGTTCGAACGCGCGGACGGCGGGACGCTCTTCCTCGACGAGATCGCCGAGTTGCCGCTCGCGGCGCAGGTGCGCCTCCTCCGCATCCTGCAGGACGGAGTCTTCGAGCGAGTCGGCGCGCAACGCGCGCACCGGGTCGACGTGCGCATCGTCGCCGCAACGCACCGCAAGCTGCGCGACATGGTGTCGCAGGGGACGTTTCGCGAGGATCTCTGGTATCGGCTGAGCGTCTTCCCCATCGAGATCCCGCCGCTTCGCTCTCGTCCAGAAGACATCCCCGCCCTGGCCTCGCACTTTGCCGCGCGCGCCGGCACGCGCCTGGGCGGGACCGCCCTCGCGCTCACTTCAGACGACATCGAGCTGCTGCTGTCGTATTCGTGGCCTGGAAACGTTCGCGAACTGGCCGCGGTGATCGAGCGAGCCGCGATCCTTGGAGATGGAAGAACGCTGCGGCTGGCGGCTGCCCTGGGCGCCCCGAATCCCTCTGAGGTGGAGCACCAAACTCCCGACGTCGCAACCGAGGACCCCACCATCCTCCCCCTCGATCAAGCCATGGCTCGACACATCGAACGCGCACTCAAGGCGACTGGCGGGCGCATCGAGGGGCGCGGTGGGACGGCGGCGCTGCTGCGCGTGAACCCGCACACTCTGCGCGCCCGGATGCGCAAGCTCAAGGTCGACTGGGCCAGGTTCCGGAAGGACGCGACGGAGGGGGAGGCACAGAGCGACTGACCGGCCGTCGGGTGCCGGCGCCCGCAACGGAGCAATCCGGAGTGCCGTCCCCCAAACCCCAAGGGCATCTTTGGCGGCATGATCCCCTCCGCTCCACTGGTGCGTGCGGCCGTGCGCCTGCTGGGTGTCGTGCCGGCGGCGCCGGTGCGGGCATTGGCGCGCACCGCCGGGGCGGTTGGCTTCGTGGTGGCGCGCGGCAGGCGCCGAACGCTGCTCGACAACCAGCGCTTCCTGCAGCCGGCGGCGTCTCCCACCCAGCGGCGGCGCGCGGCGCGGCACACGATGATGAACCTCGCCGAAGCCGCGGTTGACCTCTATCGCCTACCGACCATGGGTGCCGGAGAGATGTCGACGCTGGTCGAGGTGCGTGGGCGAGAGCACATGGATGCCGCGCTGGCAATGGGGCGAGGAGTCATCGCCGTGACCGCCCACCTAGGTCCGTACGAGCTCGCGGGAGCCTGGCTGGCCTTGGCGGGGTATCCCGTCCATGCCATGGTGGAAGAGCTCGATCCCCAAACCAACGCGGCGCTCGCGCTGTATAGGGAGGCAACGGGGATGAAGCTCCTCTCGCGCAACGCGGGGATCCGACCGGTGCTGCGACTGCTCAAGGAAGGACAGATCGTCGTCCTCGTTGCCGACCGCGTGGTTGGCGATGGGACCGAAGGGATCGCCGTTCCGTTCGCCGGAGGGGAACGGCGTATCCCCACGGGACCTGCAACGCTCGCCTTGTCGACGGGTGCACCGCTCATCATCGGTCACATCGCACGGAACCAGACGGGGGCGACGCGATACATAGTGGAGATGGAACCCCCGGTTGTTGCATCGAGGACGGGTGACGGACCCCGAGATCGCGATCGGCTCACGCGCCGTATCGCTTCATCGCTGGCGAGTGCTGTGCAATCTCACCCCGATCAGTGGTACGTCTTCCAACCCGAATGGGCCCGGCGTGACGCTTCTCCCCGAAACTGAGCTCGTTCCCGGCACCGTGGACTCACCGATCGCGACCGTTTCGGCGCGATCGGCGTCGGCCGTGACACCGACCTTCATCCCATCCAGCGAAGAAGAGCAGTCGCCCAACGCCCCGGTGACGATCGCGACGGTGCTGGCGCGCCCGCGCTTCGCCATCCTCGTGGCGGGGCAAACCATTTCGCAGTTGGGCGACAAGCTGCATCACATGGCGCTCATCGCCCTCATTGGCGCGGGGGCGGCGACCAACGCCGGCGGGCTGGAACTCGCCAAGCTCTCCGTCGTCTTCACCGCCCCGGTGGTCGTGTTCGGCCCCGTGGCGGGTGCAATGGTGGATGGCTGGAACAAGCGTACCGTGATGATTGCCTGCGACGCGCTACGCACGCTGCTCGTCGCGATCATCCCTGCGCTCTTCGCGGCCACCGGGCAGCTCTGGCCCGTCTACCTCGTTGCCTTCCTTGTCTTCCTCCTCGGCGTCTTCTTCAATGCGGCGAAGATGGCGCTCATTCCGGAATTGGTGCCGCGCGCGCAACTCCTGCCGGCCAACGCCGCGCTCACCTTCGTGGGGCGCTTCGCCACCGTGCTGGGTATCGTGGGTGGCGGAGTCATCATCGGCCTGGGGTTCTGGCGCCAGTTCGGGTGGAGCGACTACGCCGCCGGCTTCTACCTGGACGCGACGTCGTATCTGGTCTCGGTGCTCACGCTGCTCGGCATCGTGGTCCTTGGGCGCGGGGGGACGCCGCTCGCGCGGGCAATGTCGCCGCACGGCGACGCGCGGGATGCCGCGTCGAGCGCCGTTGCGCCCCCTCCCGAGATCAGGGTGAAACGGTCGCTCGGGACTGTCGTAGGAGACGTGGTCCGCACCCTTTCGGTCATCCGGCATGACCGCAACCTGCGCTTCGTCTTTGGAACGTTGGTGGCGCTGTCGCTCTTTGCCAGCACGGTGTACGTGGCAATGACCTACTCGGTGCAGACGGTGATGGGGCGCGGGACGAAGGGGGTGGGGTACCTCGGGGGGATCCTGGGGGCGGGGATGATCCTGGGGTCGCTCCTGGTGGGGACGATCGGCTCCCGCTGGGACAAGCGGCGCACCATCCTGGTGGGGAACGCGATCATCGGTCTCCTGATGCTCGTGGGCGGGGTCTTCTTCTCGTTCGCGATCTTTGCCCCCGTGGCATTCCTGGGCGGGGCGTTGCTTGCACCTGTCATGGTGTCGCAGGATACGCTGTTGCACGAAAGCGCCCCGCCGACGGCGCGGGCGCTGGTCTTCTCGACGAAGGACCTCATCCTGGCGGGCGTCTTCATGCTGTCGGCGCTCACGGTTGGGGGGACGATCTACCTGCTCGGCCTGCTCGGGGTCGACGAGCCCTATCGCCTGGCGCTGTCGGGCGTTGGTCTCGTGGTTCTCACGAGCGGCGTTGCGGGGCAGCTCTCGCTGGCTGCCGAGCGACGTCGCGCGCCGCAGGGCTAAGGCACTCACTCCGCCTGTTCACGACACGGTCTGGCGCCCCCCCACTCACCATCGATCGCATGCGGATCATCCAGGTCTCCCCGTACAGTTGGGACGCCCCCGGTGGGGTGCAGATCCACATACGGCAGCTCACGAAGCACCTGCAGGAGCGTGGGCACGACGTGCTGGTGCTGGCCCCCGGCGAGGCGCCCGGGCGTCACGGCCACGTGCACATCGTGGGGCGCACGTTCACGACGTGGTCGAACGGTTCCACCGCGCAGATCTCCTGCGCGCCGGGCACGATCCGCGAGCTGGCGGCGCAGATGCGCAGCTTTGCCCCCGACATCGTGCACGTGCACGAGCCGTTCGCGCCGGCCATCGGGATTGCGGCGGCCAAGCATGCGCCGGCGCCCGTGGTGGGGACGTTCCACTCGTACTTCCCGCGCGAGACGCGCGAGGGGCGCATCTACACCGCGATTGCGCCGCTGCTGCGCCCCACCTGGAACCGCGTGCACCAGCGGATTGCGGTAAGCCAGGCGGCGCGCCACTCGGCCAAGGGGCGGATGGGGAAGGGGGACGTGAAGATCCTGCCTAACGGGATCGAGGTGGAGCGCTTCGCCGACGCCACGCCGGCGCGTGACGTCCCCGCCGGGCGCAAGCTCCTGTTTGTCGGCCGCCTGGACCCGCGCAAGGGACTGCCGTTCGCCATGCGTGCCTTCATCGACCTGGCGCGCCGCTATCCCGACCTCTCGCTCATCGTGGTGGGCGACGGCCCGCAGCGCGACGCCATCAAGGAAGTGCCGAGGGAGTGGCGCGCGCGCGTGCACATGAAGGGGAAGGTCACGTACGAGGCGCTCCCCACGTACCATCGCGCGTCGGACATCTTCGTGTCGCCGGCCACCGGGGCGGAGTCGTTCGGCATCGTGCTGGTGGAAGCGATGGCCGCCGGGCTGCCGGTGGTGGCCAGCGACATTCCCGGCTATCGCGATGTGGCGCGCAACGGGCGCGAGTCGGTGCTCGTGGCGCCGTCCAGCGCCGAGGCGCTGGCCGAAGGGATCGCGCACCTGCTGGACCACCCGGAGGAGCGGGCGCGGCTGGGCACCAACGGTGCGCAGCGGGCGCAGGCCTACGCCTGGGACCACATCATCGACGAGCTGGAACTGGTGTACGAGCGCCTGGCCGGCATCCAGCGTCGCGTCCCCGTGCTCGCCGGCGCCTGACGCACCCGGCGGCGCGCTCCGCGAAAGCGGCGCGCGGTGCCACCTAACGGGCGAACGCCTAACGAGCGAACGCCTGACGGGCGAACGCCTGACGGGCCGCCGCCTAACGGGCGAGTGACTCGCCCAGGTAGCGCTGCAGGCGACCGACCATCGCGTCCCAGCTCCACGCATCGTGGACCCATGCGGCGCCGGCCCGCCCCATGTCGGCGGCGCGCGCAGGGTCGAGCAGGAGACGGGCGATGGCGTCGGCGATGGCGTGGGGACGCTCCGGGTCGACCACGACCCCGGTCTCGCCATCGCGCACTGCCTCGGGGGCGCCGCCCGAGTTCCCGACCACCACCGGCCGCCCCACCGCCTGTCCCTGCAGGAAGACGGCGCCTAACGCCTCGACGTCGAGCCCGCCGAGTCGCGACCGGCACGGCATGGCAAAGACGTCGCCGGCGCGGAAGTACGCGGGAAGCTCGGCGTACGGAACCGCGCCGGCGAACGTCACGCGGTCGCTCACCCCCGTGTCGCGGGCAAGGCGGCGCAGGGCGCCGTCAAAGGGACCGCTCCCCACGATCAGGAGGCGCACCCGCGGGACCGCCTGCGCCAGTTGCGGCAGCGCGCGAATGAGCATGTCCTGCCCCTTGCGCGCCACCAGGCGCGACACGCAACAGACCACGGGCGCATCGCCCAGGGCGTGCCGCTCGCGCACCGCCGCGTCGGAGACGGCAGGGTGGAAGTTCTCCGTATCGATTCCCGACGGGAGGAGTTGCATGGCGTGCGCAAACGCCGGCTCCAGCCGGCGCCGCGCCCAGTCGCTGACGGCGGTGAGGAGCGTGGCGCGGCGTCCAATGTGCGACAGCAACCCGGGGACGAGCGCTCCGGTGAGCTCGAGCCCGTGCGAGAAGCCGCCGTACGGGAGATCCAGTTTGCGGCTGACGGCGGGCCCCATGTGCCCCAGCGGCCACAGCGCGCCAAAGAGGACGACATCCGGACGGCGATCGCGCAGCGCAGCATGCAGCTGGCGGCGCACCCCTGGTGTGGGGAGCATCATCTCGGTGTCGAGCCGGATCACCTCCTGCGGATAGGTGCGATCGTACGCCGCTGCGCCTCGGTAGCTCGACGAGAAGATCGTGACCGATCCCGGCGGGAAGCGGCGAAAGAGCTGCGCGACGTAATCGTTGATCCCGCCCACGCGCGGCAGGAAGTCGTTGGTGACGACGAAGACGCGCACGCGCTCCCGCGTCCCGTCAGCAGGCAAGGTTCGCGTTCACGTACGCCGGGTCGTCGGTCACGTCGCGCTCGACGTGCGCCATGAGCCACGCCGGAAACTCGGTCGTGATTCCCGCCGCCGGGAGTTCGATCTCCGCCAGCACCAGCTCGCGATCGGTGAATTCGTCCACTTCCCAGTTGAGCGCGCCGTCCGCGACCACGTGCCGGCGCTTGCGCACGCGCTTTCCCTCGGTGAGTGGCCACAGCACGTCGAAGACGTCGCGCCCGCACTCCTCCTCGATCTCGGTACGCACGAGCCCAGTCCCCAGCTTCACCGTGCGGAAGTAGCGCTCGCTCTCGCCCACGCGCACGCGCACGCGGCGCACGCGCTCGAGGAGGCGCTCCCCCGGGAGGTAGCCCTGCTCGATCTCCTTCACCGTCGCCTCGGGCATGGGGTGCGGCATGCCGCGCAGGAGGTACTTCCGCTCGATCTCCAACCCGCTGCGCGCGCGTTCGTCGAGCGCGCGGGCAATCGCCTCGACGCCGTCCAGGAGCTGGGCCGCCGGTGCACCGATCCAGTCGCGCTCGACCGCGTCGAACGTGGTGCGCGCGCGTTCCTGGATATGGGCGATGATTGCCATCATCCCGGGGCGCGGGTTGCGGGAACGGGATGCAGCGCGCGCGCGCGCCGGCTTCCCGCCCTCGAGCGCGTCATCCTCGTCCGGCATGCGAGAGGCAAGGGCGCGCGCCTCCTCGCGCGCGGCGCGTTCCACGGCATCGGCGACCACCAGCTGCCAGGCGTGCGCATCGTGGAAGTCGCCTAACGCGTCCTGCAGTCGCTTGAGGCGCGCGAGCACGTCGCTCCCGCCGGGAACGTGCGGGACGATGGGCTCCAGCAGGTAGCGCAGGCGCTTGCCCGCGATGCGCGCGCGGTGCGCCGCCTCGTCGTCATGCACACTGCGCACCGCCTCGAGTCGCCGCCGCAGCGACGCGGCGTGCGAGCGCAGCATCATGGCCATGGCCGCCGCGAACGTGGTCACGCGCGCCCCGTCGTGCACGTGCATCCGCAGGCGGAAGTGCGGCAGGCGCTCTTCCAGCAGTTCGCGCGCGCGCTCGAAGTCGCGTGCCACCTCGCTCATCACCTCGGCGTCGGCCGCGGCGCCCAGCGCCTCCAGCCGCTTGAGGAGCCAGGTGGCGCCGCTGCGTTGCCGCTCCGTGAGGCTCGCCTTCTCGCCGGCCAACCACTCCGCGAACACCTCGGCGTCGCGCGCCTGGTTGGTGGCGCTGGCCAGGCGTCGCAACCACTTGGCGGCGCGCGCCGGCGCACTGCGTCCCAGCGTCTCCTCGTGCGCGCGCAGCCACGACCGCAGGCGGCGCACCGCGACGCGGAAGTCGTGCAACGCCTCCGGGTCGTCGGGCTGCGACAGGCGCTCGCGCTGCGCCGCGGCGTCGCTGAGGAGCGCGAGCGCCACGAGGCGCACGGCGCGCGCGTCGTCGTCGTCGAGGATCGTGGCGGGAAAGGCGGCCACGCTACTTCGCCAGCGCGCGAAGCTGCGCCGGCGTCAGGAGCCAGTGCAGGCGCCCCTTCCGTGCCGCCGGCTTGATCGCGAACTCGACCAGCGCCACCCCGCCCTTCTTGAAGACCACCGCCGAATCGTCGACGCCGGCCAGCGACCAGCTCATCAGGCGTCCCACGTGCGGCTCGTGCCCCACCACGGCGACGATTGCATCTGACGGCTGCCGCGCCAGCCACGCGAACAGCGCACGCGGCGCGGCCTCGGGCCGCAGCGCCTCCACCGTCTCGATCGCGCTCTTGCCGTACGCCTCGGCCACCAGGCGCGCCGTCTGCTGCGCGCGCACCAGCGGCGATGTCGCCAGGACATCCAGGTGCGGCGCCACGCGACGCAGTCCCGCCGCATTGCGCCGCATGCGCCGCTTGCCCAGCGCGGTCAGCGGCCGCTCGTCGTCGCTCGCCCCGCTGCGGGCAAAGGCGTCGCGCTCTTCGGCGATGGCGTGTCGGATGACGAGGAGGAACATGGGGAGTCGCTACGGGACGGCGTGAAGCGCGAACGTCGATCCGGCGGTGGCGTGTCGCTACGTGTCGCTACTTGGCGCTACGTGGCGCTACTTGGCGGGCGCGGCGGGCGACGGCGGCGCGGCCGGTGCCTTCCGCGTGAGGATGACGATATCGCCGCGCTTGGCGAACGGCGCCGCATTGGCCTGGGCCACCGTGTCGACCGGGACGGCGCTGAGGACGAGGACGCGTGCGCCAGGGTTGCGGCGGCGCACACGCGCGGCCGTCCCCAGGCCATAGTCCGAATGAAAGGCGCCGTCGACGTGAAAGACGAGGGCGTCCTTCGGCGCGGCCGCGAGGGCGGCGACGATCGACTCGGCCATGGTCTCATCCTTCACGCACTGCGCTTCGTAGAAGCGATCGGTCATGCTGCGCATCATGGCCGAGTCGGCTGCGGTGGGCGGGCCGCCGCCGGCACTGTGTCCCTTCATCGTGTCGGCAAAGCGTGTGTAGTAGTCGTCGTTGCGCGGGCAGATGAGTTCCCGTGCCACCTGTCCCCGCTCGGCGGCCGGGAGCGAATCGATCGCGGCGAGCCCCTTGCGGCTGACGGCTGTGGCGTGGCGGCGCGGGACGTTGGACGCCACCACCGTCCACCCGCGCGCCCTGGCCAGCTCCACCATGCCGCGGTAGTCGGTGGTGTAGCGCTCCCACGGGCGCGACTTGGCCAGGAACTCCCCCTCGGAGATCTTCCCGGCCAGGTAGTCGTCCAGCACCCGCTGCACGTCACGCTCGAACATCTCCAGCGAGAGGACCACCGGGCGCGCCCCGCTGCCTAACGCGGCGAGGATCGACAGCTCCACACGATGCGTGGCGGGATCGTCGTGCTGCTCGCCCAGGAAGACCACGTCGGCCCCAGCGGCCCGCTGCAGTACCCCTTCCAGCCCCACGTCTCGCCCGGTGGCCGACGAGACGTAGCGGCTCTCCGGCGCGGGTGACGGTGCGATCCTCGCGCCGCCAGCGCGCGCGCAGGCACCCAACGCCAGAAGCGAGACCACGGGGAGCGTGCGGGACAGTCGGGCAATCATGGATGACATCGGATGAATGTGGGCGCGCGGCAGCGCTTCGGGCACGCCGCGCCCGCGACGCGGGAGCGATGTGCGAGTCTCGCCAGTTGGCGGGGTGCGGTCAATCGGGCGGGAGGGAATACCTCAGTGCTGCCCCTGGAGCATTGCCGTCATGGCCACCCCGGCCAGCACGAGCGCGATACGCATCGCCAACGACCCGGTGCGCGACTCGCGGCGCTGCGCCACCAGGATCGCCCCGGCCAGGTAGATGAAGTTCCCCGCCGCGAACGGGAGGAGCAACTCGCCGAACCGCCGCGCATCGAACCCGATGGCCAAGGCGATCACCGCGCCAAGCAGCGCGAGCACCCCCGTGGCCGCATTGATCAGGATTGCCCGGCGCGGCGTCATCCCCCCGTCCACGCACAGGGCAAACGTCCCCAACTCGCGCGGCAGTTCGTGCAGGGCAATCGCCGCACCGGCAAAGACGCCAAGCGACGGGTTCGTCATGAACGCGGTCGCGACCAGCGCGCCGTCGATGGTGTTGTGCAGCGCATCGCTGACGATGCCCAGCGGCATGAGGTGAGACCGGTGCCCCAGTGTCTCGTGCGGCGTCACGCTCACCCCGGCCGCGGGGTGCTCCATGGCGTGGATGACGCGCTCGAGCAGGGCCAGCGCCGCGACCCCTGCTCCGGTAAGGAGCCACACGTGTCCCGACGACACGCGCGCCAGCGATTCGGGAATGAGGTGAAAGGCCGCCGCGCCCAGCAGCGCCCCGGCGGCGATCATGATGAGGCGCGGGACGAGCTGCGCGGTGAGCGCCGGCCGGTTGGCCAGGAACCACGTGGCGAGCAGCGGAATGGCGCTGGCCACGAAGACGGCGGCGAGCGACGCCCCCCACACCGCACTCCCTCCACTCATCCGGCGCACCCGGCGCACCCGGCGCAACGCCCGTACAAAACGACCTCATGCCCGTCGACGGCAAAGCCGATCGGAGCAAGCGTCGCCAGGTCGCCCGGACACCCTTCCACCTCGAACACGCCGCCACAGGCTCGGCAGTGGAAATGGTGGTGATGATGCAGGTGCGCCAACTCGTAGCGCGGCGTCTCGCCGGGAAGGGTCACCAGCGCGACCTCCCCCGCCTCGATGAGCGACCTGAGCGAGCGATAGACCGTGGCCAGCCCGATTCCCGGGGCGCGTCGCGCCGCCGCGGCGCGCACCTCCTGCGCCCGCATGGGAACGAGCGTATCCTCGAGAGCCCCGCGTACGGCGGCGCGCTGACGAGTCCGGCGGGTCTGTTGAGTTTGGCGCTCGACGGTCATCGCCGATAATGATAACCGATTCTCAACAAACGGTGCACTCCGGCTGGCTGGCAACGGGGCGCGACTGGCACCCCGTCCACCCCGCCGTACAAGCGCTTCCCAAGTCGCTACTTGAGACCGACCTGTCCCTTGATGGAGGCGATGAGCCTGGCCGAGTCGTAGCCGATTCCCTGCCGGAAGACGGTGACCACCTTCCGGATGTCGGCGGGATTCCTGGTGGGGTCGCCCGCGATCACGACCAGGTCGGCCTGCTTGCCGGGGGCGATGCTCCCCACGCGCCGGTCGATGCCGAGGACGCGCGCGCCATTGAGCGTCATCACCTGCACCGCTTCCTCGGGGGTGAAGCCGGCCTCGACCAGGAGCTCGAAGTTGCGCTGGTCGCCATAGCCGGCAATGACGTGGAGGCAGCACGGGTCCGAGCCGGCGGCGAGGAGTCCGCCGGCTTTCGCGAAGGCGCGCTCGAACTCCATCGTCTTGCGCAGCACCTCGCGCGACGGGGCGTCATTGGCGTTAGGCGCGGCGTCGTACCACCGCTTCACCGCGGCGGCGGCATCGGGGATGAGGGCCTCGAGCACGCGCGGGTCTTCCCGCACCCGGCTCGGCGTGGCGGTCTCGTACACCGCCAGCGTCGACGTGAGGGAGACGCCGTGGCGGATCATCTCGTCGATGGTGCGCTTCACCTCCGGGTTGTCGGGGCGCACGTCGGCAAAGATCATCGAGTCGCCCACGGTGGGGCAGGCATCGGGCTGCTTGTTGCGATAGAACTCGGTGTTGGCGAACAGGCCGTGTTCCAGGTTGTCGATGCCTAACGCCACGGCCTCGCGATACCCCACGGAGCAGAGGTGGGCGGTGACCTTCACCCCGTGCTTGTGCGCTTCGTCGATGGCGGCGCCCAGGTCGGCCCGCGAGATCTGCGTATACGCCTTGAACCAGGTCACCCCTTCCTCGGCCCAGTAGCGCACCATGCGCCGCGCGTCCTCGGGGCCGTTGACGGCGTGCATGGCGCCGGGACCCACGCCTGGGCCCTGGAGATAGGGGCCGGTGACGAACAGCTCGGGGCCGACGGCGAGCCCCTTTTCGATAGCCGCGCGGAGGTTGAGTTCCTGGTACGAGTCGGTGCTCCCCGCAGTGCGGATGGTGGTGATGCCGGCGCCGAGGAAGAGCTTGGGGTACGACTGCAGCATCATCTTCATCGAGCCGCCGGCAGCCGATGAGTAGTACATGTGGTCGTGCAACCCGACGATGCCAGGGATGACTACCTGCCCGGCGAGGTCCACCACGCGCGCCCCGGCGGGGACGCGGGTTGACGATGCGGGCCCGACGGCGCGGATCGTCGCTCCCTCGATGACGACGACCTGCCCATCACGCGCGGGGGCGCCGGTGCCGTCGACGAGGCGCACGTTGGTGAGCGCGACGACCGGCGCATCGATGGAGACAAACTGGCGAATGCCTGGGGCGATGGTGCGCGCCGCGGGCTGTGCCTGCAGCGCAGTATTGAAAGCCGCCACCAGCGCAGCGACGGTGAGGGGGGAGAATCGCATGGGGCGCTCGCGTGAGGGGAGGAAGTCGGCGGATCAGCGCGTGACGGTCATCAGGCCCATCATCCCGGTCCCCAGGTGCTCGGCGATGTGGCAGTGGAACATCCAGTCGCCGGGATTGGAGAGTTCGAGGATGAGCTCCATCGTCTCCCCCGCGGGGAGGACGGCGGTGTCCTTCCAGACGAGATTGTCGTTCGGGACGCCGTTGCGCGAGGCCACGAGGAAGCGCTGGCCGTGAAAGTGGATCGGGTGCGCCATGGCGTGCGTGACCGCCGGGTCGTTGCGCAGCCGGATGCGCACCACGTCACCGACGCGAAAGCGCCAGTGGATGTCCATGTTCTCGCGCCCGCGCTCGTCGGTGAGTGTCCAGGTGACGTCCTTCCCGCTCAGCGGCGCGTTCATCATCGGCATGGCGTCGTTCCAGTCGAGCGGGACGGCGACGCCGACGAGCATGGCGACCATGGCCGGCGAGAGTCCGGTCGTGCGCATGCCGAGCGTGAGGGTATGGTCCACGGGGCGGTCGAAGAACCGCCGGAAGGGGGCGATCTCTTCCTGCACGTCGCGGTTGGAGCGCAGCGTGGCGAACGAGGCGCCGAGGTCGGGGTGCGCCGCCGTCCGGCCCACCGTGATCATCCCCATGGTGTCGACGGCCGGTCGCACCGAGCCGCGCATGTGGTCGAGCCATTGCACGGCGTTCACCATCGCGTACTCGCCGGGCGCATCGAATCGCGCCTCGACGATGTAGCGCTCCGCCGGGGCGATGACGACCGACTCGACCCATTCCTCCCGTTCGAGGTCGCCGAGGTCGGCGCCCACGAGCTTGAGGCGGGCGCCGGGGATGCGGAGGTTGAAGATGCGGGCGTTGGCGACGTTGGTGAGGTAGAAGCGGACCACGCTCCCTGTCGGCAGCTGCAATCGGTACGACGGCTCGCCATTGACGAGCAGCAGGTTGCCGAAGCGCCCCATGAGGGCGTGCGACGGGGCATCGGCACCGAACGGATACGCGCCCTCGCTTCCGGCCAGGAAGTCGTCGAGGGCGAGGATCTCCTCCCGGTGCACGGGGACGCGCGAGCGCGCGCGCCGCATCACGAGGAGGTTGCCGTAGAGCCCCAGCTCCTGCTGGATGTCCTCGCGCACGTGCGGGTGATACCAGTAGATCCCCGCGTCGGGAAAGCGGAGGCGATAGGTGAACGAGTCGCCCGGGGCCACCGGCGCCTGCGTGACGCCCGGGACGCCATCGAAGCGATTGTCGAGGCGGAGCCCGTGCCAGTGGATGGTCGACGGGAGGTCAATCGCGTTGAGGAAGCGGACCACGACCTCCGCGCCCTGCCGAACGCGGATGAGAGGCCCCGGGTACTGTCCGTTGTAGCCGTACATGACGAAGGTGCGCGAGCCGATGGTGCGGCGCACGAAACCTGCCGTCAGCCGCAACGTGTCGCCGTCGCGCAGGTCGACGAGGCGGCGCGCGCTGGCCTCGCGCACCTCGGCGCCCGCGGTGTCGGGGCGCCAGGGTGCGGTGCTGGGCGGTGGGTGCGCCATGGGCGCCGGCGCAATGCGCGCGTCGTTTGGGGGAGCGGGCCAGCCGCCGGCGTGGTGCGCGTGCTCGACGTGCGGCGACTCCGTGGGTGACGCGGTGGGCGATGCGGGCGAGGCTGCGCCGGCGTTCATTGCCCCCATCGCGTCGCGATGCGCGAGGAGGAGGGCGGCCGGTGAGGTGGCGCGCAGGACGAGTCGCCCCCGCCGCGCGGTTGCGCTGGAGGAGCGTTCGGCGCTCACCACCACGCGAAAGCGCTCCCAGGGAAGCTCGCCGAGGTCAAACTCGCCGTCGCGCACCACCCCGAGGCGCCGCTCTCCCGCCATGGTGACGTCGTATCCCCAGGCCACGTACGCGCCGTAGTCACCTAACGACGACGGCGCCGGGAGCCCGGCAATGCGCGCCACCAGACGATGGCGCAACCGCCCGTCGGCGGTCACCGCGACACCGAAGGGCGAACGAACCGCGCGCAGCTCGAGCATCCCCGTTACGCCAAGGAGATCGGGCGTAGGGACGAGCTCGGCGCACAGCGGCGACGCGAACGGGGCAATCCCTGCAGGGCAGAGCGGCTCACCTCGCGGGGGCGATTGCGCGGACGCACGCGCCGGGGCGACATCAAGTACCGCCAGGGAGGTGAGCACCACGATGAAAGGCACACGATGCCCGCGCTGCACGGCGCCTCGCCCCTTGGCGAGGGACTCGACAGCTTGGCTGCGCGCGATAGCCTTCATGACGATGAACATGAGTCGCAGGCGGGAGGGTCGCCAGCAGCGTGGCGGAGAGGGGCGTGCCACCGCAGGGCGTGACGGCGCATGGCCCCCAGGCGACGCCGGCGGCCTCGCGGCTGGTGCGCGTGGTGCGCGACGCATGCTCGCCGCGCGACGCATGCTCGGCGTGCTGGCGCTGGCGGCGGCCGTCGCCTGCGACCGCACGCCCGACATCGACGCCCCGCCCCCCGAGGTGAGTGAAGACGCCGCCGATACCCTCCTCACGCTCGCGCCATCGGTGGTGGAGTCGGAGATCCGCTATGACCTCGAGCCGGCGCTTGCCGCGCTGGAGCGCGCGGTGCCGCGCACCTTCGGCGACATCACGCAGCGGCTCGACGTCGCCAGCAACAAGCGCATGCACGTGGCGTTCGAGGCTCGGCGCTCGCCGTTCGTGATCTCGGTGGATTCTCAGCGGGTGACCGTCTCCAGCATCGTCGAGTACGAGGGACGGGGGTGGTACAAGCCGCCGATCGGTCCCGAGATCAGCGCCGCCTGCGGCACGGGGAACGTCCCCAAGCCACGGACGCGCGTGCGGCTGGAGAGCACGCTGGCGCTGCAGGAGTCGTGGCAGCTGTCGGCGCGCACGCGCGTGACGCGGGTGGCGCCGTACAGCAGCGAGTCGCGCGACAAGTGCGCCGTCACGATTTTTCGCATCGACGTGACGGATCGCGTGATGAAGGCAACGCGCCAGGCGCTGGAGAAGGAGCTGCGCACCCTGGACCGGGCCATTGCCGCCGTGCACACGCGCGAGCGCTTCGAGCGTTGGTGGCGCGACATCTCGCGCCCCATCCGCCTCACCGACTCCATCTACCTCACCATCAACCCAAAGCGTGTGCAGCTGGGCGGCATTCGCGTGGACAGCAGCGTCGCGGTGGCGTCGTTGCGCCTGGAGGCGGCGCCGCGCATCGGGACGGGAAACCGCCCCAACGACTTCGAGCTGTTCACGCCGCTCCCGCCACTCACCAAGGGGGCGCTCGCGGGACGCGGGATGCGCGTTGCGCTGGAGGGGCTGTTCGGGTACGACGTGGCGAGCGGGATGCTGCGCCGCGCGCTGGTCGGCAAGACGCTCACGTGGGCCAACCGGCGCATCACGCTCCGCGACGTAACGCTCTCGGGCATCGGCGGCGGGCGCGTCGCGTTAGGCGTGCGTTTCGATGGCCAGGCGCGCGGACTCGTCTACCTCACGGGGACGCCGCGCTACGACAACGCCGTCGACCAGCTTCTCATTCCCGACCTGGACTACGACCTGCGCACCACCTCGCTCTTCGTGAAGGGGCTGGCCTTCCTGGGCGACAACCAGATTCGCGACCTGCTGCGCCAGAACGCGCGATTCCCGTTGCAGGGAGAGCTGGACCAACTGCGCACGCGCGCCGAGCGCGGCATGAATCGCAGTCTGGCCGAGGGAGTCGCGCTCGTGGCGGCGCTCGACCCCTTGAAGGATGTCACGGTGCGGGCACGGCGCGATGCAATCCACGTGCAGGCCGACGCTTCGGGATCGATTCGCCTCGACATCGAGCGACCGATCGACGTGAAGCGCGCCCCTTCACGCTCGAAACCGGCGCGCTAGCAAAACACCGGTAGCCGGTACCGCATTTCGTCGCCGCCACGTCAAGCTTTCGCGAGCCGGCGCCGACACTATTGGAGCACACTCACCGCCGGTTTCCTTCTCGTTCGACCGCACATGACACTCGCAGTACCCACTCGAACGCCGAGTGGCCTCGATCGCTTCGCATCGTTGGACGTTCGGCAGGTGGTGGGGGCGATGAGCGAGGGGGTGGTGGTGCAGCATGCCGACGGGACGATTCGCGGGTGGAATCCGCGGGCAGAGGAGATCCTTGGGCTTTCAGGCGACGAACTTTCCGGACGTGGCTCGACCGATCCGCCCTGGCTTGCGGTCCGGCTCGACGGCTCGCCCTTCCCGGCCACCGAGCATCCGTCAATGCAGACGCTCCGCACCGGACGCCCGGTGTGGGGAACGGTGATGGGGGTGCACAAGCCCGACGGGACGCTGACCTGGATCAACGTCAACAGCACCCCGATCGTCGAGGGCGGCGCCGCGCTCCCGACGGCGGTCGTGACGACGTTCACCGACATCTCCCGTCAGGTGCACGCCGAGCAGGTCCTGCGCGCGGCCAAGGAGGCCGCGGAGCTCGCGAACCGATCCAAGAGTGCCTTCCTGGCTCGCATGAGCCACGAACTGCGAACGCCGCTCAACTCGGTCATCGGCTTCGCCACGCTGCTCCTGTCCCGGCGCCGCACGAACGGCGAGGGCGAGCACGCCGACAGTGCCTTCCTCGAGCGCATCCGGGCCAACGGGACGCACCTGCTCACGATCATCAACGACATCCTCGACCTGTCGCAGGTGGAGGCGGGGCGCGTGACGGTGCGGAGCCTCCCGGTCGACCTGCGCGCGCTCGTGCTGGAGACCGTGGGACAGCTCGCCGACCAGGCGCAGGTGCGCGGCTTGCAACTGACGGCGGAGATCCCCGACCAACTGGGGCCGGTGATGGCCGACGCCGACCGCCTGCGCCAGGTCCTCATCAACCTGCTGGGCAACGCACTCAAGTTCACCCCGACCGGCGACGTGGTCGTGCGCGTGCGTGCCGACGTGGACGGCGAGCCGACCTCGCTCGAGGTGCAGGATAGCGGGATCGGCATCCCCTTCGAGGTGCAATCGACGATCTTCGAACCGTTCGAGCAGGGCGACACCACCACGGCGCGCAAGTTCGGCGGGACCGGGCTGGGGCTGGCTATCGCGCGACAGCTCTGCGAGCTGATGGGGTTCCGGCTGCACGTGCGCTCGGCGCCGGGCGAGGGGAGCCGGTTCACCGTGGAGTTCGCGAGGTTGTAGGCGGCGCGGGCGGCGTGGCGATTCGCACGATCCCGCACGGCAGAACGCCCGCGACCAGGTGGTCGCGGGCGTTTGATGGTTCTGGTGCGTACACGCAACTGGGGCGGCTGGATTCGAACCAGCGACCTCCTGATTAACAGTCAGGCGCTCTGCCAACTAAGCTACACCCCAAGACAGCCCGGCCACGCCCTCGCTTGCGCGAGCACGTCGCAGCGGACGCCGAATAATGACCGCCTCCCGCCCCCGGACGCAACTCGTCCCTTCCCCTACGAATCGGAGCGGTACTTTCGGACGCCGCGTCCCACCATATCCCGCAGCTTGGGGAGTCCGATCCCACTCGTGAGGCTCTCGCCCGCATGGCCAGGTCAACCGCAGCAAAGCGACGCGCGTCGTCGGCACCGCCCCGCCCGGCGTCTGCCCTCGAACGGCTGCACGCGATTCGCCATCGCTACTCGCCGGCGGAAACGGCGGAGAAGCTCGCCCTCCTCGCGCAACTGGAGCGCCAGCCGCCGCGCGCGCGCCCTGCGCTCGCCGCGTATCACGACGACCTTCTCTTCCTGCGCGCCTTTCCCGACAACCTGCGCGTGCAGACTCTGGCGATTCGCGCGCTGGGGCACACGGCGCGGCGCGTACACGCGCTCCCGGCGCGGCAGCGGCGCGCGCTGGACGACAGTGGCGTGGCGGGGACGACGACGAAGCACGCCTTCGCCTTCGGGATCGCCCGCTGGCTGGTGAACGTTGGCGAAGCGGCGGATATCGCGTGGGACGACGTGGAAACGCCGGAACGGCTGGACCCGCTGCTCCGCCTGACGCTCACGCAGGCCGAGGCCGACGCCTTCGATTCGGGCGAACTGTCGACGCGCGGCTGGCTGGACCTCGCGCGTGGCAGCGCCCGAGCAGGGGCGCTGGCGTGGCTGGCGCGCGACGCACAGACGGCCGCGGGGCCGGCCGGGACACGCTCGGCGCTCGCCGTACATGACGCCGCGCGTCGCCCAGCGGAGGCGCCCGATCCTGCGGTGGTGCGACTGATGTACGAAGCGCTCGAACTCCCTGTGCGCTGGCGCGTGTCGCCGGCGCGCTCCGTCTCGGGGAATGCGGTCGCGGGGGCAACGCCCATATTCCGCACGTCGATGCGCGGTGCACCTGCCGACCCGGTGGCGCACATCGCCGCGCCGCTCCCCGGCATCGTACGTTTAGCCGGCGCGGAGGGGGAACGCTGGCTCGACGCCTCGCGCGCGGCGCTGGCCTCGCGCTGCCGCGAGGTGCACGCCATCACCTACGCCAACCCTGACGAGATCTGGCGCGCCGACCTGGGCGAGGGGGCGCATCTCTGTCTCATCGGCGCGGCGCCCGACGACCGGCTCACGCTCGAGGCCAACTACGGCTACGTCCTCTTCTCGAACGGTGTTCCCGTGGGCTACGGCGGTGTGACACCGTTGGCGGCGCAGGCCAACACGGGGGTCAACATCTTCGATGCATTCCGCCACGCCGAGGCGGCGATGCTCTTCGCGCAGGCGCTGCGCGCGTTTCGCACGCTGTTCGGCGTCACGCGCTTCATCGTGAATCCCTACCAGTTCGGAGCAGGAAACGACGAGGCGCTGGCGAGCGGTGCGTTCTGGTTCTACGACCGGCTGGGGTTCCATCCGGTGGACGCGCGCGTGGCTGCGCTGGCGGCGCAGGAGCGCGCGCGGCGCGCGGCGAACCGCGAACACCGCACGTCGATAGCCACCTTGCGCCGCCTCGCCGCGGGCGACCTCGTCCTCGAACTGCCAGGCGCGGTCGAGACGTCGCTGTTCGAGGAGCGATGGCTGGTGACGCTGGCGCGTGCGGTGACACGCACGCTCGCCACCCCCGAGGCGGCTGCGCGCCTGGCGCGACGCGATGCCACGCTCGACGCGGTGGCGCGCGCGATCGGCCTGCGGCAGTGGCGCTCGCGCGACGCCGAGACGCGCTTCGGGCTCCAGCGCGTGGGGCCCATCGTCGCTCTCGTCCTCGACCAGGTGAAGCAGTGGTCGCCGCACGACCGCCGCGCCCTGGTGGCGCTGTTCAAGGCCAAGGGGAACGCGCAGGAACGCGACTTCGCGCTGCGCTCGCGCCAGCACACCGCACTGTGGCGCGCCCTGTCCGACTTTTGCCGCGCGGAGGAGATGGCGGGCAAGCGTTAGGCAATCGCAGCCTGCACCTGGCGGACGGCGACAGCCGCGCGCGCCGGGCGCGTTCAGCGCGCCGGGCGCGTTCAGGGCGCCGGGCGCGTTCAGCGCGCCACGCGACGCCGGGCACGCTCGATGGCGGCCATGAGGTCGCCGGCATCGAACGGCTTGGCGAGGAAGACGGTGCGCCCCTCGCGATCCTCCTCGTCGGCCGAACATCCCTGCCCGCTGGTGATGACGATGGGGAGGTCGGGACGTAGCCGGTGCACGGCGTCGGCGAGCGCTTCGCCGGTCATGCGCGGCATGGTGCGGTCGGTCACGACGAGGTCGAAGCGCTGCGGATCGGCGCGGAACGCCTCGACCGCGTCGACGGGCGAGGTCATGCAGACCACCTCGAAGCCGCGGCGCGGCAAGATCCGGCGCAGGAGGTTCACGATCGCCACTTCGTCGTCGACGACGAGGACGCACCCCGATCCGTGCGCCGTCGAGTCCGGGCGCTGCGTAGGCGCGTCGGCCGGCGTGGTGACGACGGGAAAGACGAGGTCGAAGGTCGTGCCGGCAGCAGAGCTGGAGACGCGCACGCCGCCGCCGTGCGCGACGACGATGCCATGCACCACGGCGAGTCCCATCCCCGTCCCCTCGCCTAACGGCTTGGTGGTGAAGAAGGGCTCGAAGATCTTGGGGAGCACGTCCGCCGGGATGCCACCGCCGCTGTCGCGCACGACGAGCCGCGCGTACGGCCCCGCGTGCACGCCGAACGCGCTGGCCTGCGCGTCGTTGAACAGCTGCAGGTCGAGCGACACATGGAGCGTTCCCGCCTTGGCTTTCCGCAGTTCGTACTCCGCGTTGGCGCCAAGGTTGAGAATGACCTGCGAGAGCTGCGACCCGTCGCCCATCACGACCAGCGACCGCTCGGGGAGCTTCTCCTGCAGCTCGATGGTCGATGGCAGTGAGGCGCGCAGGAGGCGCAGCCCATCGGCCACCACCGCCGCGAGGTTCACCGGCTGGTGGGCGATCTCCGCCTTGCGGCTGAAGGTGAGGATCTGGCGCACGAGGTCACGCGCCCGGCGCGATGACGCGACGATGTGGTGCAACCCTTCGTGCGACACCGTCCCGGGGACGGCGTCGTGGAGCAGGAGTTCGCCATAGCCGAGGATTGCCGCGAGGATGTTGTTGAAGTCGTGGGCGATGCCGCCGGCGAGTCGCCCCAGCGATTCCATCTTCTCGGACTGGCGCAGGCGCACCTCCAGCTCGCGCATGGCGGTCACGTCGCTTCCCTCGAGCAGGAGCTCGGCCACCCGCCCCTCGGCGTCGTGAACGGGATGGACCTGGAACCAGCCATGGCGATGCTCGCCTGCTGCCCCTCGGTAGGTGATGTTGCCGCTGGTGGTTTGTCCGTGTGCGGCGTCGCGAATGGCCCGTCGCAGCGCCGCTTGGGTATCTGCGGTGGCGGCGACGGCGGGGAGTTCCCAGAAGTGGACGCCCAGGATCAGGTCGCGCGCGATGTTCGTCGACAGCGTGGCATGGTCCCCGACTTCACGCACGCGCCCTTCCACGTCGAGGAGGGCAATGGATCGTTCGGAGCGCGCGAAGAGGAGGCGGAGCCGCTCCTCGGAACGGCGCAGCGCCTCCTGGCTCAGGTGCCGCTCCGTGACGTCGCGGGCAATCAGCACCACGGCGGTCAGCGTGCCCGCTTCGTCGATGATGGGGGCGAAGACGGCGTCGAACCAGATGTCGCGATCCGGGACCGGGAGGGCGAGTTCGATGCGAAGTGGCGCGCGCGTGCGCGTGACCTCATCGAAGTGCGCCGTGAGTGCGTCGGCGATGTGGGGCGAGTATCCCAGGTCGCGAAAGCGCCGCCCGATCACCTGCTCCCACGTGCGCCCCATGCGCGCGAGTGCCGCAGGGTTGATGTAGGTGAAGCGCCCATCGGCGTCGAGCCGCATGATGTAGTCGAGGGCGTTGTCGACGATCGAGCGCAGGTTGCGCTCGTGTTCGACCCTGGCCTGCTCGGCACGCGACCGCTCGATGAGGAGCGCCGTGATGTGCGAGGCATCGACGAGCAGTTCCCACTCATCGTCCGACGGGGTGGCCGGCTCGCGGCGATAGACGGCGAAGGTTCCGAGCACCGCACCGTTTCCCCCAACGATCGGATGCGACCAGCAGGCGCGCAGATTGAAGGGGGCAATCAGTGCGCGGTAGTTCTCCCACAGCGGGTCGGTCTCGACGTCGGCGACGATGACCGGGTTCCCGGTGTAGGCTGCCGCGCCGCACGAGCCATTGCGCGGCCCGATCTCGAGGCCATCGATGAGGCGCACGTACGCCCTGGGGAGGGAGGGCGCCGCCGCATGGCGAACGCGGGATCGCCGCTCGTCGAGCAGGAGGACCGAACAGAGCGAGCCCGGGCTGGCCCGCTCGACCCATTCTGCCACGCGCGTGAGCACGTCGCCCAGCGGCCCGCCACCAACCGCGGTCTGCAGCATGCGGCGCAACTGCCGCAGGTGGGCGCGCTCCGGCGAAGTCCCTCGGTCCGCCGAAGCTGCCTGCACGCGCCCCATAGGCAACGTCGCCCGCTCATTCGCCTGCGCCACACTCGCCTCCGTACAACTGCACGTCGTCATCACCTGGGCATTCGCTGGCGAAGCAGCCCCAAGAGCCATCGCATTCCAGTCGCCGGTTCAACGCGCGATCGAGCGGTTCTGTTGGGCGCCGGCTCCATGCCTGCATGAGAAGTTCTTCATGCGCGCGATGGACCCCTGCCCCCGCCCGCGATCAGTGACGAACGCGGGGAGACGCGGGTTACATCGGTGAGGTCATGCGGACTGACGGAGCCAGTCGTCCCGATTTGTCCTGTCGAGCGGGGCGGTGAAAAAAACCGCGTCCGCGCCGGATGATTAGAGCGTGTTCAGGCGGGAGAGCAGGGTGTCGCGATACGACGCTCCTACGGGAATCACATCCCGGTCGACGACGATCGTTGCGTCCTCGAGGTCGACGATCCGGTCGACGCGCACGATGTGCGAGCGGTGCACGCGCACGAAGTCGCTGGGCGGGAGACGCTCCTCCATTGTCTTCATCGTCGTGTGCACCATGTAGCGACGCTTGGGGGCGTGGAGGAGGACGTAGTCACCCTTGGCCTCCACCCAATGCACCTCGGCCAGCGGGATGCGCACCAGGCGCCCGTCGATGCGGGCAAAGAGGACGTCGCGCACCTCACCGTCGCCGGCGCGCGACTGCGTGGTGCGGGGGCGTGACGGCGCCGCGAGGTCACCAGGCGTGGCGCAAGCGGCACCCTGCGCGCCTTGCTCCTGGCGGCACTGGCGCACCACGCGTTCTACCGCCTGCAGAAAGCGCGGGTACTGCACCGGCTTGAGGAGATAGTCGGTGACCGAGACGGCGAACGCCTCGACGGCATAGTGCGCCTTGCCCGTCACCAGGATGATTGCCGGGCAGGCGTCGAGCGCGCGCACGAGTTCGAGCCCCGACATCTCCGGCATCTCGACGTCGAGGAAGACGACGTCCGCCTCCCCGGCGCGCAGATGCGGAACCGCCGCCACCGCCGACTCGCACGTGGCCACCAGCTGCAACGCATCGTGCTGGCCGACATAACGGGCCAGGAGGGCGCGCGACACCGGGTCGTCGTCGACCACGAGGGCGCGCAGCACCGCCGGTGGTGACGCGATGGCTCGCGTCATGCCGCGCCCCCGGCACACGAGGCCTGGTATCGCAGGCGCGCGCTGGTGAGCGAGCGCCGCACCGCGTTGCCCTGCATCGACGCCACGTGGATGAGGAAGGCGACCTGCGACAGCGATGCGGACGGCGCCACATCCTCGAGATGCTCCAGCGTCTCGCGCAGCGCATTGGCCCCCACCACCGCGCTCGCCGACTTGAGCTTGTGCGCCGCCGCGTGCAACGCTGGGCGGTCCATATCGGCGCCCGCCGCGCGCACCGCCTCCCACTGCGGCGTCAGGCTCTCCAGGTAGACGTCGATCATCTCGACGGTGAACTCGGGCTGTCCAAGGGTTTGCGCCTCGAGCAGCGTGAAGTCGATCGCACCCTCCTCGGCGACGAGCGAGCCATCCACGCCCCCGCGTGTTCCTTGCGGCGCGGCGACGCCAAGCCCCTGGCACACGACGCGGTTCGCCAGCGCGATGAGGGCGCGCTCATCATCGATGAGCAACGCCTCGTCCAGGCTGGCGATCAGGAGCTGCAAACGGGCGTTGGCCGGTTCGGGCACGGAAGGCGGCGGGTCCGGATGAAGGGGGGCAAAGTCCACGTGGCGCGCGGCGCCTGCAGGCGCCCGCGCGACAAGGCCCCCTCTCTAGTGTCGGCAGGCGGGGCCCGCCGGCGCAGTCGCCGCCCGGCCGGCGCCGCGTTCATCGCCCCCTCAGGCGCGTTCGTCGACCGAACGGGGGTGCTGGTCGAAAGGCGAGGGTGTGCGCGCCGCTGGGCGGCTTCCTTTGGGGAACACGGGACCCTCAGGAGCTCGAAATGAAAGTCGCCATCATTGGTACTGGACATACAGCACTCGTCACCGCCGCGTCGCTGTCCGAAGTTGGGCATTCGGTCACACTCGTCGACACGGATCGCGGTCGCATGGCCCGGCTGCGGGAGGGAATCCTCCCGGTTCGCGAACCGGCGCTCGCCGAGTCGATGCGTCGCAACGCGCAGGAGCTGCGCCTCGAGTTCAGCACGAACCTGTCGGAGGGCATTCGCGGGGCCGAGGTGATCTTCCTCGCCCTGCCGTCGCCGGCGCACAGCGACGGCATGACGGACATGTCGGCGTGGGCCACGATGGCCGGCCGTCTGGCCTCGCTCCTGCGGCCGTACACGGTGGTGGGGGTGGTCGGGACGTTGCGACCGGGGGGGACGCAGCTCATCCGCACCATCCTGGAAGAGGAAGGGCGGCAGTCCGGGCGCGACTTCGACGTCGTCACGCTCCCGTCGATGCACCTGCGTCGTGCCACGCTGCACGAGGCGCTCGCGCCGGAGCGGATCGTCGTGGGGGGCGACACGGAACACGCGCTGCGCGTGCTGCGCACGCTCTACGCCCCCTTCCTGCGGCAGGGGAGCACGCTGGTGACGGTGGACGAGCGCAGCGCCGAAGCGATGCGTTATGCGGCAGCGGCAATGCAGGTGGTGGTGCAGTCGTTCGCACGCGAGGTGGCGGACTTCTGCGAGGAAGGCGGCGCCGACATCGCCGAGGTCCTGCGCGAGCTGTCGTCGGTTGCGGCTGGCGAGTGGCGCTCGCTGGCGCTGGGCTCGGCGGTGTGCGCATCGCCCACCGCCGGCGACCTGCGCGACGCCAGGGCGATGACCGAGCTCTCGATGACGTGGGGGTGCGCACCGCGCGCCGCGGCCGCGGCGCTCGACCAGGTCCCCCGCACCGTGGAGAGCATCCTGCAGCGACTGCGTGGGGCGATCGGCGACACCTTCGATGGGAAGCGCATCGCGATGTGGGGGCTCGCCGGATGGGGCGAGGACGACGGTGACGGCGACTCGCTGGGGCTGCAGGTGGCCCGCTCGCTGCGCTCCGCGGGGGCCAATGTCGTGGTCCATGCCCCGGGACTCGACGAAGGCGTACGCACCGCGTTAGGCAGCATGACGGAGCTTTCGGACTCCTCCATGGCGGCCCTGTCCGGTGCCGATGCCTTGATCGTGCTGTGCGACCTCCCCGCCATTCGCGCCACCGACTTCGCGCGCGCGCGGCGACTCATGGCGCGCCCGGTGGTCGTCGACCCGCTCTGGCTGTGGAACCAGCGCGAGATGCTGGGCGCCGGCATTGCCTACAACACGGCAGCCGCCGCGCTGCGGGACAACGACCGCGACACGCACGCGTCGTAGCGCGCTCCCGCTAGCGCACGCTCACGTGGCAAAGCGCTTGCGGAACTTGGCCAGCTTTGGCGCAATGACGAAGGCACAGTAGGGTTGCTCGGTGTGCTGCCGGAAGTAGTCCCGATGGTAGCCCTCGGCAGGGTAGAACTCGGGGAGCGGGCGTACCTCGGTCACGATCGGCGCAGGGAAGACGTGCTCCGCCGACAGCTCGTCGATGATGGCCCGCGCCTCGCGCGCCTGCTCGTCGTCGTGCGTGAAGATCACCGAGCGGTACTGGGGGCCGATGTCATCCCCTTGCCTGTTCGGCGTGGTCGGGTCGTGGATGGCGAAGAACACCTCCAGCAGCGCCCGATAGCTCACGCGCGCCGGGTCATACGTGAGCTGCACGACCTCGGCGTGGCCCGTGTTCTTGCCGCACACCTGCTCGTACGTCGGGTGCGCGACGTGTCCGCCCGCATACCCGGAGACGATGGACGTGACGCCATCCACCTCCTGGTACACCGCCTCGAGGCACCAGAAGCACCCACCGCCTAACGTTGCCTGCCGTGTCATCCCCTGCACCGTTGCCCTCATGGTTGGGATCCACTGGAATCAACACGGCGGAGCGCCGAATCGCTCCCGCGGCACCGCCCGGCGTCACACCCCACGCGTGAGCGGGGCGCCGCGGGGTGCGCATGCCCACCAGCCCCATGCCGCCGCTGGCACGGTGCGCTAGCTTGTCGGTACCATGACACTCCTCTCTCGTCCCCTTGCCGGGCTCGCCTGGGCGCGCGCCGCCGTTGGCGCCCTTGGCACCATCGTCGCGCTGTCGCTCGCCAGCACGAACGCCGGCGGCCAGATGGTCTCCCGCATGCTGGTCAAGGCCGGGGAACGCACCATCGCGCTGGACGCCGTGGGCTACCAGCGGGGCAACCCCTCGGCCGATGTCTGGGTCGTCGAGTTCGCCGACTTCGGCTGCGGCTACTGCGAGAAGTTCTTCCGCGAGACGCTCCCCGTCTTCGACTCGCTCTACATCAACAAGGGGCGCATCTACTGGAAGTTTGTCCCGTTCACCCTGGGCACCTTCCCCAACTCGGGCCATGCGGCCGAGGCCTCGATCTGTGCCGCCGAGCAGGGGCGCTTCTTCCCGATGCACGACGTGCTCTATGACAAGCGCAAGGAGTGGATGAAGGCGAGCGACGCGCGCGGTCAGATGACTACCTACGCGCAGCGCGCCCGGCTCGACCTCACCAAGTTCGCGGCATGCATGAAGGGGAAGGGCGCTGGCGAGCAACTGGCGCGCAACAACGTCCTGGCCCGCACGCTGATGGTGCGTGGCACGCCGACCTTCTTCATCAACGGTGAAGTGATCCCGGGGGCGCTCCCCACCGACGTCTTCGTGAAGGGGATGGACGCCGTGATCAAGTCATACGGCGGACGGGGCGGGCGCTGACGCGCGCACGAGCGTCGTCGTGCGCGCCTACTGCACCGCCCCCTTGAGCTTGCGGTCGAAGTAGCCGACGATCGCCGCGTTCACGCGCCGCTGGTTGGCGTGACGCATCCAGTGGTGCGTGTCGTCGACGATGATCATCTCCTCGTAGTCGACTCCCTGTGCCGCCAGGCGCCGCGCCAGGTCGACGGTCTGCGAGAAGCGGACGTTGCGGTCGTCGTCGCCGTGGATGAGGAGGACGGGGGACTTCCACGTCTTGACGCTCGACACCGGCGACGACTGCCACGCCACTTCCACCGCCTTGTCGCGATCGTTGGGCTCGAAGCGGTTGGCCCCGCTCATTGCCGCCGCGAGCGCGCTCCCCGCGCCCGAGGTGGAGGCCGACATGTCATGCACGCCGTGCACGTCGACGCCGGCCGCAAACAGGTCGGAGTTGCGGCCGAGTGCCAGCGCCGTGAGGTAACCGCCATACGACCCGCCGTAGATCCCGATCTTCGCCCCGTCCACCTGCGGCAGCGTGCGGAGGTAGAGCGCGGCCGCCTTCACGTCGAGGTACTCGCTGGCCCCGCGGGCGCCGGCATTCGGCGGTTGGTGGAACTCGTAGCCGTAGCCGATGCCGAGCCGGTAGTTGACCGAGAGCACCACGTACCCGCGCGAGGCGAGATACTGGTTCATCGCGTAGGCGTTGGTGTAGTAGTCGGAGTAGTGCCACCCCAGGAGCATCTGTCGCGGCGGTCCGCCGTGCACGTAGACGATTGCCGGGCGGCGCGCCGCCGTGGCGCCACGCGCCGACGTCCCGGCGTCGAACAGTTGCGCGTGCACCAGCACGCCATCCTCGCTCGTGTAGCTGACGGCCTTGGGGGTGATGAGTTGCGCGGCGGGGAAGTCCGCGGGGACGCGATCGGCGGCCAGCGTGCGCGCGCTCCCGCCGCCTAACGGGACAACCGCGGGGAGCGGCGGGCGCTGCGCCGTGGCCCCGACATAGGCCAGCGTGGCGCCGTCACCGAGCACCACGGGGGTCCACTCGAGCCCTGTTCCTGGCGTGACGACGCGCGGCGCCGCCTTGTCCACCGGAACGGCGACCACGTGACGGCGATGGAGGTCATCCGGCGTGCTCCCGGCGTTCGCCGCAAAGACGAGCGTCTTCCCGTCCGGCGAGAGGCGGATGTACTCCGCCATGTAGTTCCCCGGCGTGAGGAGGAGCGGCGCTCCCCCCGACTCGGCAATCGAGTACAGGTGCGGCCATCCGTCCATGTACGAAAGGAAGACGATGCGCCCCCCCGCCGCCCAGTGCAGGTTCGTCCCGCCGTGCGTGTTGGGGACCGAACCGCGCAGCGTGCGCGGTGACGTCCAGAGGAGGCGCGCCTCGCCCGTGGCTGCATCTGCCGTGTAGAGTGCCCACTCCGTGGGGCGCTGCTCGAGCACGTTCTGCGCCGCCCCGCCCGCCCCCGGGCGCCGCACGAAGACGAGGCGCTTGCCGTCCGGCGACCAGCGTGGGCTCCCGTCGCGGTTCGTCGACGGTGACAGGTAGGTGATGGGCGCATCGCTCGCGCGCCAGATCCCGATGAAGGCGTGGTCGCCCCGATTCGAGGTGAAGGCGAGCTGGCTTCCGTCGGGTGACCACTGGGGGTCGCCGTTGTTTCCGCGCGCCGTGAACAGGCGCCGCGCCGGCGCCGAGCCGTCGATTGCCACCGTCCACACCTGGTTCTCGCGCTCGAAGGCCACCACGTCGCCGCGCGGCGACACCACCGGCGAGTCGCCCTCACCTAACGACTTGGGCTCCCCTCCCTCGAACGGGACGCTCCACAGTTGCACGCGCACCGGCTGCGGCATGCCGAGCGGGTTGACCGGGAGGATGTCGTCGAAGTTGGAGCCGTGGTCGCCGCCGCGGACGTAGACAACGGTGCGGCCATCGGCCGTCAGCTGCACCGACGTGAGTTCCTGCCCGTCGTCGCTGGTGTAGTTCGTGAGGCGCCGCGCCACGAAGTCGGGACCCTCGGCGACGTACAGGTTGCGGACCCCATCCTCGTTGAACGCCCACACGATGCGGTTCGCCCGCGCCGCCGCCGTGAGCTCCGAGGGGAAGGGATAGCGCGTGAGCTGGTCGAGCGTGAACGACGACGCCGCCGGGGCGGGGCGCTGCGCCTGGGCGGCGCGCGGCGCGGCCGCGGCGAGCGAGAATGACGCAAGCGCGGCGAGCGCGGCGTGGGGGAGGAGGCCGGCAGGGACTGGGCAGCGCATGGGGGCAGAAGCGGAGGGTGGGGGACCTTCCTGCTACGGTGCAGCGTCGACGGACGTTGCGATAGGCGTCACGACCGAAGGCATCGCCCCCGCGTGCATCGCCCCCGCGAGCCCGACCCCTGCACGCCAAGGCGTGTCGACCAACCCCTATGGCGCGTTAGGCGGCGCCTCGTCCAGGAGGCGGCGAACCGCGAGTTCCAGCGAGGCGGGAGCCAGCGGGCCGATCACCGCGTGCCGCACGACGCCATCGCGCCCCAGGAGGAACGACGTCGGGTAGCCGCGCACTCCCCCGAACGCCCCCTCCTCCCGCGCCCCCACCACCGCCACCGGGTACGTGACCCCGCGCGAGCGCACGTAATCGCGCACCACCTGGTCCCCCGCGCGATCGACGCTGAATCCCAACAGGACGAACCCTCGGTCGCGATGCCGCTGGTACATCTGCTCCAGGAGCGGCATCTCGACGCGACAGGGTCCGCACCACGTCGCCCAGAAGTTCACCAGCACCACCTTGCCGCGCAGCGAGGCGTCGCTCACCGGTTGGCCATCGATCGTCGTCGCGGCAAATGCGGGGTGGCGGCTCTCACCCGATCGCACGCCAACAACGGCGCCAAGGTGCGGGATGAGGCGCGGCAGTGCCCACACCAGGACGACGGCCGTGACAACGTTCCAGGGAGACAACCAGCGTCGCCACGCCGGGCGCGGCGCAGCCGGAGCAGGCGGAGCAGGCGCAGCCGGCGGCACGGACGGAGCGGCTGGCGGATCGGGGGCGGCGCGATCGGACATGGTGCCTAGCATATCACGCACGTCCGAAAAACGTTCGGGGCCACCCGATGATTCGAGTGGCCCCGATCCAACGCTCTTGCTTGAACCGCCCTGCGGGCCGGCACGCGCCCCCGGGCGCTGCCGCCGTGTGGCCTACCGAGCCGGAATGTCGGCGCGGTCCATGGTGGCCTCACCCTCGCCTTCCTCACCCGTTGGACGACGCGGCTGCGGCGCGTTCCGGAAACCGCGCGGCGCGGCCCCGTCGCGGAAACGCATCCCGCCTGGCGTGCCCAAGCCACCACCCATCCCCCGCCCCATTCCCCGCCCCGGGCCAAAGGCGCGACCACCCTGCGGCGCATCGGCGAGGTTCTTGTCCAGGATCTTCTGCTGATCCGGGGTCAGGACGCTCCGCAGTTCCTCGACCGGCGAGCGCTTCGAGCGCAGCGAGTCGAGCCGGCTTCGGGCCGCGGTCAGGCGCGCGGTGGCCACGTCGAGCGCCTTCTGGTCACCGTTCAGGCGCGCCAGCTGCTGGTCGGTCCCCGCCGACAGCATCTCGAGCCGCAGCGGCTTGGCCTCGAGCAGCTTCCTGGCCTGCGACGCTCGCAGCGACTTTTCCTGCTCGACGGAGAGCGTGATCCCGCGAAGCAGGGCGCGCGGCCCCGGTCCCCTCTCGCCCACACGCATCGCCGGCGCCCTCATGCCCGGGGCACCCGGTTGGGCGAAATTGCGACGCATGGGAATGCGCGCGCGCATGCCCCTCCCCTCCCCCAAGGCGCGCCCCGGTCCCACACGCGCGCGCGGCGGTTGGGTCGAGTCGGTGGTTTGCGCGACGGCGATCTGGGTCGCGGCAGCGGTCAGGGCGACGGCGAGCACCATTGCTCGCGAGAGCGCCGGAACCTGGCGTGTGACTGACTTCATATTTCCTCCGAATGCGATCGCGAGCGCCCACGGCGCGTCGGCGATAGGGTGTGTCGTGAACCTCGGTCTGTTTGATGGCACAAGTGGCGCAACGTTAAGTCGCCGGGAGCGCCCATTCATCGCGGAGCATTGACACCGCGGCTGTCGCCGGCGCACGCTGCGAAGATGCGCGCGCTGCATCCCCGCCTGCTCGCCTTTGCCCTCCTCCTGCACGCACTCGCCCATGCGGGTGCCGGCATGTGGGCGGCCGCGCGTGCCACGGCGTGGATCGTCACCCCGGTGTGGCTCGTCTCGATGGTTGGCTTTCTCGCCGCCGCGTTTGCCCTTTTTGGCATCGAGCGACTGCGCGAGCGCGCGCTCGGCATCACGATGGCCGCCACGATCGCCTCGGCCATCCTGTTGCGCCTGGCGGGGATCGGGCTGTGGTCGTTCGTCGGCCTGGCGATCGGCATCGCGTTCTGCGCACTGGTGCATCGCTGGGCGCGCTGCGCGCACCCGGAGATACACACCCCCACCTTCACCACTGCAGAGCACGCGGCCATCCCCGAGCGCGCACCGTGGCGGCACCGCCTTGGGGGGACGCTCGCCGCTGCGATGCTCGGCGTCACGGCGCTGCTGATCGTGCTCCGCCCCTGGCACATGGCATGGGGGACGAGCGCCGCGGAGCGCGCAGCGGCAATTGACGGGTTGTCAACCGTGGAACCGGCGATGTATCGCGTGGACCACGGCGTCACGATTCACGCCCCGGCGACCGTCACATGGCAATGGCTGTCGCAGGTGGGGCAGGACCGCGCCGGCTTCTACAGCTACGCCTGGTTGGAGCGCGCGCTGGGCGACGACATCCGCAACGCCGACTCGCTGGTCGCGGCGTGGCAGGAGCGCGCCGTGGGCGAGCTGGTACGCGCGGCACAACCCGACTTTCTCGGTGGCCGGGTGGGGCGCGACCTCGGGTGGCGCATCACGCACTGGGACCCGCCGCGCGCCATGACGCTGGAGCACTGGGGGAGCTTCGTGGTGAGCGCCGTCGACGACTCGACGAGCCGCCTCGTGGTGCACACGCGCGGCCCCGGACGGCCGTCGTTAGGCGCCGTGCCGCTGGCCGCGCTGGGATTCTACCTGTTCGAGCCCGCGCACTTCATCATGGAGCGCGGGATGCTGCGCGGCATCAAGGCACGCGCCGAGCGACACCGGCGGTAGCGCGGGGGCGGTGCGTTCCCCCCGCCCTGTCAGTACCGCCAGCTGTGTATGTCCGCCCCCGGCGGCGCGGTGCGCAGGATCCGCTCCACCGCCCACGGCAGCACCATCTGCGTGTAGCGCAGGCGCGAGTAGGCGTTGGCGCGCGTGTGGTCACCGTTCCAGCAGTGCTCGGCGCGATCGCCGTAGTCCACCACCGCCTCTGCCTCGGGCTTCGACTTGAGGAACTTCTCGACCTCGTAGACGCCGTTGTTGAGGTAGTAGTTGTCCATGTCGCCCACGAAGATCCTCAGCTTCCCCTTGAGCTTGGGGCCGAGCGTTGCCCAGTCGCGCTGGAGGATCCAGGAGAGGTCGTAGTGCTCCTTCCAGTAGGCGGCGGTGACGGGATCGATCTTCCCGGTGAGCTTGTCCCAGATGCGGCGCGGGTAGCCGTCACTCCCCACCGGTGAATACACGCTCTCCCAGACGTCCCACTGGTCGCCGGACCGGCCGTGCGTCCCGGCGAGGTACTCGTACTCGTTGGCTTCCTGCAGCGTCACCGTGACGTGCCCCAGGTAGTTGCGCAGGCCGGGGCGCGGGGTGCGCTTCCAGCGCGACGGGTAGAAGTACGCGTTGGTATCGCTGTAGACGTTGACGACGGTGAAGTGGCGGAAGTCGATCGGGTCCGGGCAGGCGATCCACGCGCCGTTGTACTCCTCGGGATAGAACATCTGCACGGCCATCGACTCCCATCCGCCGGTCGATCCGCCGAAGGTGAAGCGCGCCCAGCCGGCACCTAACCCGCGAAAGCGTTTCTCGATCTCGGGGAGGAGTTCATACTGGATGGCGTCGCCGTAGGGACCGTTGTTGGCCGAGTTGACGGCGTAGGAGTCGTCGTAGAAGGGGGTGGGGTGCTGGATTTGCACGAGGAGGAAGCGCGGGAAGCCCGGTCCCGTCCAGTCCTTGAAGAGTTGGTACGAGTAGTCCTGCACCACGCGGTTGTAGCCGGCGAGGGAGAATCGCTCGCTGTAATCGGGCTTGAGGTCGGGATCGGGGGGTGACTCGCGCCAGTTGTCGGGGACCGTGGAGAAGTGGCCATGGTTGATGGCCAGCGGATAGCGCGAGTTGGGGTGTGAGTCGAAGCCCTCGGGGAGGGTGACGAAGGCGGCGACGTACATGTCGCGCCCCCAAAAGCGCGACAGCCGCTCGCTGCGGATGCGCACGTGCTTGACGTACGGTGTCTCCTGGAAGGGAGGCACCGGCGGGATGACCTGGTCGATCGTCAGGCGCACATCGCCGCCGGCAGGGGGATCGATGGTCACCGAGCGCACCGCGGAGTACAGGTTGCCCGGCTTGGTGCTCCAGTGCTGCCCTTCGCCCTGGTCCGGGGGGAGCGAGACGGTGTGGCCATCGCCGCGGAGAAAGGTCTCGTAGCGGTTGAGGATGGCTTGCACGCGATACGTGCCCCTGGGGAGCGCGCCTAACGACCTGACGGGGAAGCCGAAGGCCGTCGCGTCGATCGTGCGGACCTCGCCGGGCTTCCACCCGGTGACATCGACGGCAAAGGCCGGCTGCGCCCCGGCGTGGGACCCCACCTGGAAGCGCGGCTCGGCGCCGGAGTCGACGGAGAAGACGACGAGGAGGCGACCGTCGAGCCCAGTCGCGCCCGCGGGGAGCCCGTTGGGAATCGTGCGCGGGAGCGCGATCGAGATGCGCAGGCGCGACGCTGGCTGCGCCGAGGCGAGCGACGCGGCGAGAAGGAGGAGCGCGACCGCCACCATGCGGGCGGCCAGCGAGCGGGAGGCGACGAACATCGGGATCCTCGGACGGTGCGGGCGCTGGCAACGTGCACCGCGCCGGCGAACGCGTCAAATCGTCGGCGACGAATACCGCACGAGGCGCGACTTCCATCTGACGGCCCATGGCGACAGCTTGGCACCGCCCGGGCAAATGCCGTCCGCGCCGCACGGGATCCCGCAAGCACGCTGGTCGCGCAAGGCATCACCACATCGATGGTTTGTGGTCCCGGGCGCTCAGCATCACGCCCTGCCATCGCGTAAAGTCGGGAATACTCAGTCCTCTTCTCTCGCTTCGTCTTCTCAATGCACTTGCCCTTTCGAACGCTCGGTGCGCGCGTTGCCCCGGGCGCTGCCTGTCGCCGTGTGTGGCTCGCCGCGTCGCTCGCCTGCCTGGCGTCCATCGCCACCACGCTGGCCGCGCAGGAAGTGACAACGCCGAGCGGGAATCGCGCCCTGCGCGCCCCTCGAGCCGGGCAGGCGCACCTCATCACCAAGGCACCGGTCGTCGACGGGCGACTCGACGAAGAGCAGTGGCGTGAGGGAGAACCGTTCCGCGGTTTCGTGCAACGCGAGCAGAGCGAGGGGGCGCCGGCGAGCGAGCGCACCGAAGTCCGCATCCTCACCGATGGCGAAGCGCTCTACATCGGCGCGTGGCTGTACGACCGTGAGCCGGGCGCCATCGTCCCCGGCGAGAAGGTGCGCGACGTGACGCTGACCAACAGCGACTACATCGCGATCACCTTCGATACTTACCACGATCGGCAGAACGGCTTCCTCTTCGCGACGACACCGGCCGGCGTTGAATACGACGGGCAGATCATCCGCGAGGGCGAAGGCGGGGGCGTCACCCAAACGGGGCAGACTCGTGCGCAGTCGGGCTCGATGGGTGGCTTCAACCTCAACTGGGACGGAAGCTGGAAGGTGGCCACCTCCAGCGATTCGCTGGGGTGGTACGCCGAGTTTCGCATCCCGTTCTCCACGCTGCGCTATGGCGGCGCGGCGATGCAGACGTGGGGGCTCAACATCGCGCGCATGATCCGGCGCAAGAACGAGGAGTCGTTCTGGTCGTTCATCCCGCGGCAGTTCAACCTGTACCGCATGTCGCTGGCGGGGACGCTCGAGGGGTTGAGTGTTCCGGTGCGCCGCGTGGCGACGGCGACGCCGTACCTGCTCACGTCGGCCTCGCGCGATTACGAGACGCAGCTGAAAGCCAAGTATCCCACGGAGTGGGGGGTGGATTTCAAGTACGGGCTCACGCCGAGCCTGACGCTCGACCTCACGTACAACACCGACTTCGCGCAGGTGGAGGTGGACGAGCAGCGCACGAACCTCACGCGCTTCCCGCTCTTCTTCCCCGAGAAGCGTCCCTTCTTCCTGGAGAATGCGGGGGTCTTTTCGGCGGGGACGCCGCAGGCGGTCGACCTGTTCTTCAGCCGGCGCATCGGGATCGACAACGGGACGCCGGTCCCGATCATCGGCGGCGGGCGCCTCACGGGGCGCGTGGGGAGCACGACGGTCGGCGCGATGCAGATCTTCACCGACGACGCCCCGGGGGGGACGCTGGCCGGCCAGTCGTACACGGTGCTGCGCGCGCTGCGCGAGGTGTCGCGCCGCTCGCGCATTGGCGTGATGGGCGTGCAGCGCATGACCACCGACAGCTCCGGCAGCTACAACCGGACCTTTGCGGTGGACGGGCGCGTGGGACTCGGCGACGCGTGGACCATCGACTGGTGGGGGGCGACGACCCAGACCCCCAACCGCAGCGGTGACGAACTGGGCTACAGCGCGCGCGCGGCGTACACCACACGCGACTGGAACAACAGTGTGCGCTTCCTGCAGATCGGCGAGGACTTCAATCCCGAGGTCGGGTTCCTGAGCCGCCCGGCCGGTTACCGCTTCTACGACGTCAACTTCATGCGCTACGTGCGCAAGACGGAGTGGGCGTCGTGGTTCCGGCAGTGGAACCCGCACGTGAACTACCGCGGCTACTACGGGCTGGACGACTTCTATCAGAGCGGGCAGTTCCACCTCGACTTCACGGAGATCGAGTTCTCGAGTGGCGCCCGCTTCGGCCCCGAGGTCAACGTCTTCCACGAGGGACTGCAGCGGCCCTTCGAGATCAACCCGGGAGACTCGCTCGGCATCGGGGGCTATGACTGGGTGCAGCTCGGCCTCGATTGGCAGACCAACCCGAGCGCGAATCTCTCGATGATCGTGCGCGGCGACTTCGGGCAGTTCTACACCGGGACGCGCAATGGCGGGACGGTGACGATCACCGCGCGGAGCGGGCCGAACATCTCGTCGTCGCTCCTGCTCGACTACCAGGACGTCCGGTTGCCCGACTTCAGCTTCACCCGGTCGCTCGTGGGGCTCAAGGCCGCGTACTTCTTCACGCCGCGCATCTTCATCCAGTCGCTGACACAGTTCAACAACCAGCAGAAGATCTGGACCGCGAACGCGCGCTTCGGTTGGCTCAACACCGCCGGCACCGGGCTGTTTGTCGTCTTCAACGACGGCGAGGTGGCCAACTCGTTCTTCAGCTGGGAGCGGCCGCGCTCGCGGTCGCTGGTGGTGAAGTACACGAAGCAGTTCGGGACGGGAACCTAAGGGCGAGACGGGAGACGGGAGTGCGCGCGGCGAAGCCGCGCGCGGTGCGTGTCAGGCGGCTGGGAGCTTCCCCGGGTGAGACGGACGGGAGGAGCGTTGGGCGGCGCGCACGGCGCGCCGCTCGAAGCTTGCACCCACCCACCTGTGGTACGACCTCACCTCGCAGATACAACGCAAACGGCGCCTCTTGGCGCCGTTTGCACTCCCGTCTCCCGTCCCCTCACGTAACCCTCGGCGCCACCACCGACGCCGCCGCCGACTGCCCGCCTCCCGCGCGAAGCACCGGCGGTTCCGCCGCCACGCCCTCCTCCACCGGCTCGTCGCGCCGCCGCGTGCGCTTCATGAAGTCGTCGAAGTACGTGTAGATGACCGGCGTCACGTACAGGGTCACCAGCTGCGAGAAGGCCAACCCGCCTACCACCGCGATCCCCAGCGGGCGCCGCGACTCGGCGCCGGCACCAGCGCCTAACGCGATGGGCAGCGTCCCCACCAGCGCGGCCATCGTCGTCATGCTGATGGGACGGAAGCGCACCATGCACGCCTCGAAGATCGCCTCGAAGGCGTTCTTCCCGCCCGAGCGCTCGGCCTCCTGCGCAAAGTCGATCATCATGATCGCGTTCTTCTTCACCAACCCCACCAGGAGGATCACCCCCACCCACGCGTAGACGCTCAGCTCCGTCCCGGTGAGGAGCAGGGCGAGGAAGGCGCCGAAGGCCGCGAACGGAATGCCGGAGAGGATCGTGATGGGGTGGATGAACGACTCGTACAGGATCCCGAGCACCACGTAGATCACGAAGATCGCGACCAGGAAGAGCATCCCCAGCCCGCGCTGCGTGTCCTGGAACGCCTGCGCCGCACCGGCGAAGCCGGTGCTGACCCCCTCGGGGAGGAGTTCGCGCGCCGCCCCCTCCACCTCGTTCACCGCCTCACCTAACGACGCCCCTTCGCGCAGGTTGAACGAGAGCGTGACCGACGGGATCTGCCCCGTGTGGTTCACCAGCTGGGGGCCGATCGTCCGGTCGGCGCGCGCCACGGTGGAGAGCGGCACGAGCACGCCACTGCGCGACCGCACGTACAGCAGGTCGAGCGCGCTCAGGTCGCTCTGGAACTCCGGGAGGAGCTCCATGATCACCCAGTACTGGTTGTTCGGCGTGTAGATCGTCGAGACCTGCCGCGACCCGTACGCGTTGTACAGCGCCTGCTCGATCTGCTCCGCACTCACGCCCAGTCGTGAGGCATGGTCGCGGTCGAGGGTGATGGTCGCCTGCGGGTTGCGGATCTGCAGGTCGGTGGAGATGTCGGTGAGGGCGGGGAGCGTGCGCAGCCTGGCTTCCATGGCCTGCGCCGCCGGATAGAGCACGTCGAGGTCGGCCCCCTGCAGCGTGTACTGGTACAGCGCCTTGGCGGTGCGCCCGCCAAGCTGGATGATCGGGGTGTTCTGCCAGTACACGGAGATGCCGGGGATGTCAGCCGTCTCCTTGGCGAGGATGCGCACCATCTCGTCGGCGCTCGGACGTTCACCGCGCGGCTTGAGGCGCACGGTGAGGCGCCCCTGGTTCGGCAACCCGGTCGAGTTGCCCGACCCCGTCCCGATGTTCGACAGCACCGCATCGACGTACTGGTTCTTGCGCACGCGATCGGCGGCGAGCTTCTGGTGCGCGACCATGTCGGTGAACGACGTCCCCTGCGCCGTCTCGGTCGACGCACGAATGCGCCCGGTGTCCTCGCTGGGGATGAATCCCTTCGGGACCATCTGGAAGAGAACGACCGTCGCAATGAGCGTGACGAGCGAGAAGGCCATCACCGAGCGGCGATGTCCCATCGCCCAGCGCAGCGTGCGCTCGTAGAAGTGCAGCACCGCTTCGTAGCCACGCTCGAAGGCGTCGAAGATCGGGTTGTGGAGTTCCTGCTCGCCGTGGTGCCCCCCCTTGAGGAAGCGGGCACAGAGCATCGGCGTGAGCGTGAGCGAGACGAACCCCGACACGAGGATGGCCGCCGCGATCGTCACCGCAAACTCGTGGAAGAGTCGCCCGACGATCCCGCTCATGAACAGCAGCGGGATGAAGACCGCGGTGAGCGAGATCGTCATCGACAGGATCGTGAAGCCGATCTCCTTGGCGCCATCGAGCGCCGCCTGCATCGGCTTCTTTCCCATCTCGATGTGCCGGACGATGTTCTCCAGCATCACGATGGCGTCGTCGACCACGAAGCCCACCGCCAGGGTGAGCGCCATCAGCGAGAGGTTGTCGAGGCTGTATTTCAACGACCACATCACCGCGAACGTCCCGACCAGCGACATCGGCAGGGCCAGCGACGGGATGACGGTCGCCGGCACGTTGCGCAGGAAGAGGAAGATCACCATCACGACGAGCGCGAGCGTCAGCACCAGCGTGAACTTCACGTCGGCCACCGACTCGCGAATCCCCTCGGAGCGATCGAAGAAGGTCTCGATCTCCACCGACTCCGGCATCTGCGCGCGCAGCGTGGGGAGGAGCGCATGCACCGCCTCGGCCACCTGCACGGTGTTGGTCCCCGGCTGCTTCTGCACGGCCAGCGTGACGGAACGCGTGTCGTTGAACCAGGCGGCCACGCGGTTGTTCTGGACGTCGTCCTTCACGCGCCCCACGTCGCGCAGCCGCACCGGGTTCCCGTTGCGATAGGCGACGACCAGTTCGGCGAACTGCGCCGCGTTCTCCAGCTGCCCGTCGGCTCTCACGGTGTAGGCCTTGTTGGGCCCCCAGAGCACGCCGGTGGGGAGGTTCACGTTCCCCTGCGACACGGCACTCGCCACCTCGTCGATCCCGATCCCGCGTGAGGCCAGGGCGCGCGGGTCGAGCTGGATGCGCGCCGCGTACTTCTGCGTCCCGAAGATCGACACCTGCGCCACGCCGCTGATGGTCGAGATGCGCTGCCCCAGCACCGTCTGCCCGTACTCGTCCAGCGCCGACAGCGGCAACGACTTCGAGCGCAGGTTGAGGTAGAGGAACGGCTCGTCGGCGGGGTTGGTCTTCTGTAGCGACGGCGGGACGATCCCCGGCGGAAGCTCCCGCAGCGTCTTGGAGATCGCCGCCTGGACGTCCTGCGCCGCCGCGTCGATGCTGCGATCGAGGGTGAACTGGATGGTGATGCTCGTGGCCCCTAACGAGCTGGAGCTCACCATGTTGTCGATCCCGGCAATCGTCGTGAACTGCTTTTCCAGCGGCGTCGCCACCGCGGAGGCCATCGTCTCCGGGCTGGCGCCGGGGAGCGACGCCGTGACGGTGAGTGTGGGGTAGTCGACGTTCGGGAGGTCGCTCACCGCCAGCTGCCGATACGCCATCGTCCCGAACGCGAGAATCGCGATCATGACCAGCGTGGTCATGACCGGACGGCGAATGAAGAGCGCGGTGAAGTTCATGGGGTCCCGCCCTGCCTGGCGGGAGCGGCGGTGGCCGCCCCCCCAGCCTCCTTGATGCTCACCTTGGAACCCGGCGCCAGCTTCCCCTGCCCATCGGTCACCACGCGCTCGCCGGCGTCGAGCCCCCGCTCGATGACGGTCTGGTTACCCACCTGACGGCCGGCGACGACCGGCTTCATCACCGCCGCCCCCTTCGCATCGACGGTGAAGACGAAGGTCCCGTCCTGTCCCGCCTGCACCGCCTGGCTCGGGACCAGCACCGCGCTCGAATCGCTGAACAGCTCCAGCTCCACTCGCACGAACTGCCCGGGCCACAACCGCCGGTCGTCGTTGGCGAAGCGCCCCTTGAGCGTGACGGTGCCCGTGGTCGTGTCGACCCCGTTGTCCACGAAGCTCAGCTGCCCGACGATCGGCTGCGAATCGTTGGCCGAATGGAGGGCACGCACCGGGAGTGCCCCCTGCCCCGCATACCGTTGCACCTGTGGAAACTCGCGCTCCGGCACCGAGAAGCGCACCAGGATGGGGCGGATCTGGTTGATCACCACCAGCGGCGGGACCGCCCCGGGGCGCACCAGGTTGCCGGCGCGCACGAGCAAGCTCCCCGTCTTGCCAGCGATGGGGGCGCGAATCGTCGCGTTGTCGAGGTTGAAGCGGGCGTTGGCGACCGCGGCGCGATCGGCATCGACCACGGCGGCGAGCGCCGTGGCGTTGGCCGCCGACTGGTCGGCCTGCGCGCGCGTGACGTAGTCCTTCTGCACCAACGCGGCAAAACGCGCCGAATCGCGCTTCGCATTCTCCGCCTGTGCCACGTCGCGCGCCAACACCGCCTCGGCCTGCCGCAGCGCCGCCTCATACGGGCGCCGGTCGATGGTGAAGAGCAGCTGCCCCTCCTGCACCTCGTCTCCTTCGCGAAAATGAACCGCGAGCAGGACGCCCCCCACCTGCGACTGCAGCGCCACCGACTGCTGCGGCTCGACCAGCCCGTTCGCCGTCACGACATACGGCGCCGCGCCACGCGCCGACGTCGCCACCGTGACCGCCACGGGCGGCCGGGTGGGTGCCGCGGGCTTCTTGCAGCCGACGGCCACCAGGGCCGCACTCGCGAGCAGCAGCGTCGCGGCCCGGGAACGAACGACCGCAGGCGCGAGGGAAACGAACCACGTCATCGAGGCAATCCAGCGGTAGAGTCGGGAGAAACGCGAGGGGCCATGGCCCCCGCCGGAGTGAGCGCTCCCGCATCGCGGGCGAGCTGTGCGAGCACCGAATACCAGGTCCAGCGCGCCGTGACCGATTGCGCCCGCGCATCGGCGAGCGCCCCCTGCGCCGTCAGCACGTCGAGCATGCTCCCCACCCCCTCCGCATACCGCCCGCGCGCCACCTGCTCGGACTGCGTGGCACTCGCCAGCAGGTTGGCCGAGGTGGTGACGCGCTGCGCTGCCGTGCGCAGCGCATGGTAGGAAGTGAAGACCTGCGCCGCCGCCTGCAGCCGCGCCTGCTCGGCACGGGCCAGTGCGGCGGCCGCGTTCTCGCGGGCGACGACCACGTCGTACTGCCGCGCGAGCCCGCTGAAGATCGGGATCTGCACCCCGAACGACAGCGCATAGGTCTGCCCCTCGAGGGCGGGCGCGTTGGAGAAGTTGCGCCCGGCCGAGCTTCCCATGGTCAGGCTGGGGAGCGTCGCGGATCGGGCGACCTGCACCTGCGCTTCCCCCTGTCGCGCCAGCGCCCGCGCGGCCGCCAGGTCGGGACGGTCTCGTTCGGCACGGGCGATCAACGAATCGACGCTCTCGCCGAGCTCGCGCAGCGGGAGTGGGGTGGTGTCGATGGCGACCTCGAAGGGACGGTTGGCCTCGAGCCCCATCGCCAGCGCGAGCGTCGCGCGCGCCCCCTGCAGCGCCCCGTCGGCCCCCTGCTGCGCCAGCTCGGCCTGCGCCAGCGCCGTCCGCGCCTGCAGCACGTCGGCGATCGTGGCCAGCCCCACCTCGTGGCGGCGATCGGCCGCCGCGAGGTTCTC
>JADZAN010000040.1 GCA_020852815.1 Gemmatimonadaceae bacterium
CTCATCGCGCGATCGCTTTTCTAGGAGATCGTATGAACTTCGGGAACCTGGGCTTCATGGAGATCCTCCTGATCCTCGTGGTCGTGCTGCTCCTCTTTGGGGCGCGCCGACTGCCGGAGATCGGAGCCTCGTTCGGCAAGAGCATCAAGGAGTTCAAGAAGGGGATTTCCGACGTGGATCGCTCCATCCAGGAAGAGACGCGGCGCGACGCGTTGCCGCCGCGCCCGGCCGAGCCGCTTCATCAGGACGAGGAAGCGCGCCCCGAGCCGAAGCGCCTTCTGTCCTGATCCAGGGAGTGGCGCGGCGTCAGTCAGAGAGGGGAGCTCCCAACGGACGCTCCCCTTCGTCTTGCACGGGGCACAGCATGCCCGCGCCTCCGTCCCCTACACGAGAAAGGGCGCCACCTTCGTGGCGCCCTTCATCGTTACGGCCAAGCCCGATCCTCAGCTCGTCTGCTGGCGCGCCGCGGCGTTGATCTCCTTGCGGTGATCCTCGACCTTGGCCCCCTTTCGCATCTCGTTGAGGAAGGTGCGCACGCGCAGCTGCTGCATGGCGGAGGTGGCCTCACGGCGCTGCTGCTCCTTTTGCGCTTCCCACGTGGCCTTGTTGGCTTCCACGCGACGGTCAACACGCAGCACGAACACCCCCTGATCGGTGACGAGCGGGGCGCTCACTGCGCCGAGGGGAAGGGTGAAGGCCGCACCGATCGCCGCGTTGAACCGCCCCAGCCCCGCCACGAACTGCGGGCGCGTGAACGTCTCTGACTTGCTGACGGTGAGCCCGGCGGCCGCCGCGGCGCTCTCGAGCGTCGACCCCGCGGCGGCCTTGGCCAGCGCCTGCGCCTTGGGGAGCAACGACTCGGCCTTCTTGCGCCCAATGAGCTGGCGGCGAATGTCGTCCTTGGCCTGCTCGAAGGTGGGAACGCCGCCTTCGAACAGCGAGTCGAGGCGCGCCAGGTAGTAGGCATCGTCGGCGTCGTACAGGTCGCTCGACTCGCCCACGCGCGCGCCGCCGAAGGCCCACGCGGAGACGCTTGGGATGGCGCGTCCGTTCGCCGCCTGCGCCGGCTGTCCCTCGACAGCGGTAACCACCTGCGGCGTGAGAGCGAGCGCCTTGGCGGCGCTGTCGAACTTTTCCTTCCGGTCGGCGGTCGCCGCCATGCGCGAAAGCGAGTCAGCACGCCGGTCGGAGCGGAGCGCCGACGAATCAGACTGCTGAATGCGCAGGAGGATGTGCCGCATGGTGAGCGTGTCACCCTTGCGCTGGTCGACCTTGATGAGGTGGTAGCCGAACTGCGTGAGCACCGGCTGTGAGACCTCGCCCGCCTTGAGCGCGTACGCCGCCGTCTCGAAGTCCGGAACGAATCGTCCCTTGCCGCCGGTGCCGAGCGAGCCGCCCTGGGCGCCGGAGATGGTGTCTGCCGACTCCCGCTTGGCGACATCCTCGAACTTGGCGCCGCCGAGGATCTCGTTGCGGAGCGCCTCGGCGCGCTGTCGCGTCGCCACCGTGTCGCTCGCCGTCAGGGCGCGCGGAACCTCGACCACTGAAAGGACGGCGCGTCCGGGACGGGTGAGCTGCTCCTTGTACTTGTTGTAGAAGTCACGCAGCTCGCTGTCCGGGATCTTCACCGTCGAGTCGGGCACCGTGGACGCATCGAACGACACGAAGCTCACCTGCGCCGAGTCGTTGAGGTCGCGATAGACACTCCAGAGTTTGGTATCGGGGACGAAGACGTCACCCGCCAGCTGGTCGAACAGCTTGGCGCGGGGGATCTCCTCGCGATAGTAATTCTCGAGCTGGAGCAGGACCCCCTGCGACCTCGCTGCCGCGCTCCCGATGAACCGCCGATACTTCTGGATGTCAAAGCGTCCGTCGGTCTGGAAGTCCGGGCTCTGCATGAGCTCGGGCGGCGGGCTCTGCTGCGCGGCCTCGACGATTTCCTGGTCCGAGACCACGATGCGGCGCCGCTTGTACTCCTGGTTCAGCAGGACACTGGATACGAGCTGCTCGAAGGCGCGGTCCTCGATCTGCCGGCGTTCGTCGAGCGTCAGCCCCCGCCCGGTGGTCTGCTCTTCCTGCTTGGCCAACGAGTTCGATAGGTTGGCCCAGGAGAGATACGGGATCTCGACGCCGTTGACTTCGGCGACAGCCGTGGAGGTGGTGATCGGGGCGCTGCCGATCCCCAGGAGGCCCGAGGTTTCGGCGAAAAGGAAGACTCCGACGAAGCAGATGACGATGAACAGCCAGATCCACTTCGCCGAACTCCGCATCTGTTGGAGCACGGGGCTATTACTCCTGCTGGAACACGAGGTGAGGCGGGGGTCGAGAGCCGCGAAAGCTATTTGTGATCTGCGCCTAAAATCAAGTTAGCGTGTCACTTCTGATCGACTTGCTCGTCTCACACACTGAGCACCGAAACGTTCCACTTGGGCGCCACATCTGGCGCGACGACATCGAGGGCTAGGCATGGCCACGTCCGCCCGACTCGACGAGCTCAAAAAGAAGTTTGACGAGAATCCGCGCCGCTATTTCGCGCCGCTCGCCAACGAGTACCGCAAGCTGGGGGACCTGACGCAGGCCATCGCCCTGTGCCGGACGCACCTCCCCAACCAGCCGGGCCACATCAGTGGGCATATCGTCCTCGCCCAGGCGCTCTACGAAGCGCGGGAGTTGGGTGAGGCGCGCTCCATATTCGAGGCCGCGCTCGATCTCGATCCCGAGAACCTGATCGCGCTGCGCTTTCTGGGCGACATCGCGCGCGAACAGGGCGAGCCCGGTTCGGCGCGCGGCTGGTACGAGCGCGTGCTGGAGGCCGACCCGCGCAACGACGAGATCGCGCAGCTGCTCTCCGAACTGGCGCAGAGCGCACCCTTCCAGGCCACCGCCGACGTGGCGACCGTGAGTGCGCTCGACTCCGCCACCGATACCGTGGTCCCGTCCTACGCGGAGCCGGAAAGCGCCGACAGCGCCGTTCCCACCTTCCTCGCGGCACCGTCCGACTTCGACGGCTCGACCGCCGAGCCCGGGTTCGACGCGCCCCCCCCCGCCGAGTTCCAGGCGAACGCGATCATCGGGGCGCACGACGCCCACGTGAGCGAGTCCCCGCCTGATGGCCTCGCACTCGCCCACTCGATCCCCGCCCTGGCAGAGCTCCACGAAGAGTCCGTCGCCCCGCTGCCTGACGCGCCGCAGGCTTCGGCCTTCTCCGATGAAGCGGTTGGCGAGGTGTCGCCAGCCCCTACCGAGGACCTGCACGAGGTTCTCGCCTCGCACGACGATCCGTTCTTCGGTGGGACATCGTCGCACAGCGGGTTGGACATGGGCGACCTGGAAGCGGTCGCCGAACCGACGGTGGACGACTGGTTCAGCGCCCCGGCCGGCGGCAGTGTGCATGAAGTTGCGGCGCACGCCGACTCCGACCCCGCCGCCTTCGACGATTCGTTCTTCCCCGACCTGTCGGCGGCCACGCCGGTCGCGTCCCCGCTGGTTCCCGAGCCGGCGTCGCTGTCGTTTGCTCCCCCCGCCGAAGTGGACGTGCAGGCACCGACGCCGCCCTTCGTGCGCGCCGAGGAGGAGCGCGGCTCCATCCCGACGCCGGCGTTCCTGGCGTCGATTGCCGCGGACCCAACCGCGCACGACCACGCGCCTCCAGCCGTCCCGGAAGCGATTCCCGCCGCACACTTCGAAGGAACGGCGAGCGAGCTGACGGCCGAACCGGCCGAAGTCGTGGATTGGCACACGGCGCCAACGCCGATCGACTCGCCGGCCATTGCCGAACAGCCAGTCGGCGAGTCCACGTCGGAAGCCAGTGAGGTCGCCGAGCCCGCCGCGGTGGAAAGCTCGAGCGAGTTTGCCGACTTCAACGCGTGGATTGCGGTTGCCGACTCCGAGTCTGCCCCCCCCGCGGAGACCGCCGAGGCGGTGACCGCAGAGGCGGTGACCGCCGAGGAGGAAGCGAGCGCCGAGGTCGTCGTCAGCGAGGGTGCTTTCGCGCCGGATCCTGAGGCGGACGCCGAGCCAGAACCCGTGCAGGCACTGGGCAGCACGACCGAGTTCGAGACCGAGGACGACTACCCGGCGTTGGCCAGCGAGGTCGCCTCAGCGGCGACGCCGTCCGACTTCATTCTCGAGGACAACGCCTTCGTCCCTCCTTCGCCCAGCGAGGTCACCTACATCGCCAGCAGCATCTCGGCCCCGCTGGAAGAGGTCGATGCCTACAGCGCGGGTGCGCCGGAGATGAGCGCCCACGAGCCGTTCCCCATCGAGGGGGAGCGCGAGCGCGAACTGGAACCGTTCGAGCCGGCGCTGGCGGGGTGGGGGACTTCGCCGCTCGACGCCGCGGCCTCGATGGAGCGGCCGGAGGAGCACGAGGAGTTCGTGGTCCCGGTGGAGGGGCTCGTGTCCCGCGAGACGCTCGCCGACCTGGCGGCGATCGCCGCGGCGAGCGAAGCGTACGAAGCAGCGGAAGCCGTCGAGCCTTCCTCCGTCATCGAGGCCAGCGCGCATGCAGTGGACGAAGCGGCGGCGGTGACTGGAGAGGCGGAGGCAACGCCTGCCGTTGCGGCTGGCGAGTCGCCCGCCTTCGTCACCGAGACGATGGCCGAGCTGTACCTGCAGCAGGGGTTCCACGGCGAGGCGCTCTCCATCTATCGTCAGCTGCTGGCGCAGCAGCCTAACGATCTGGCGCTGCGCGATCGCGTGGCGGCGCTGGAGCGCGGCGCGTCGTCGGCGGTGGTGGAGGGGCTTGCGCCGCGCGACATCGTCGATCGCCACGGGCAGTCGGTGCGCTCGTTCTTCCTCCACTTCGCGCGCCGGGAGCCTCGCCACTCGGCGGCGACGAGCGGGGAAGACAACGGCGAGTCCAGCGACCCCTTCGGGGTCACCGAATCGTCCGGCTCGCGCACCCCTTCCTTCTCGGGCGTCGCCACGCGCGAGGAGGCGCTCACCGTCCCTGATGCCCCCGCCACGGCACCGCATGAGGCGCCGACGCTGTCGGAACTGTTCTCCGCGGGCACGGTCTCGGGCGCGGATGACAAGGCGGCCTCGGCGCTGGCGTCGGCGTTCGGCTCCGGAGAAGGCGGCGGTGTCAGCGCTCCGTCGGAGTCCAGCGAACGAGAGTTGTCACTCGAGCATCTGTTTCGCGATGTTCCAGAGCGCTCGTCGGGCGCCGTGACGCTCGACGAGTTCTACGAAGGCTCTTCGCCGGGAAGCTCCGCCTCACCGTCGCCTGATGGCGAGGGGGGCGAGGAACGCGACGCGGACATCGAGCAGTTCACGGCCTGGCTCGAAGGCCTCAAGAAGAAGTGAGAATCGCAGTCCTCAACGGTCCGAACCTCAACCTGCTTGGCCGTCGCGAACCCGCGCTGTACGGGACCACGACCCTTGCCGACATCGAAGCCCGGCTTTGCGCAGTTGGCGCGGAGCTGGGCGTCGACGTTTTCTGCGCCCAGCACAACGGGGAAGGGGAGCTGGTCACCGCCATCCAGGGGCTGCGCGGCGTTACGCAAGGCGCCCTGATCAACGCCGGCGCCTACTCGCACACCTCGCTCGCCATCCGCGATGCGTTTGCAGCTGCCGAGGTCCCGTTCGTGGAGGTCCACCTCACGAACATCCACGCCCGCGAGCCGGAGCGGCGTCACTCCATGCTGGCATCGGGGGCGGTGGCCGTGCTGTGCGGCTTTGGCGCCATCGGGTACGAACTCGCGCTCCGCGGTCTCGTCGCGCGCCTGACCGAACGTGAGTAGCCGCCGGGCGGCGCGCCTGGGAGCACTCGTGGACCGCCTCGTGGTGCAGCACCTCGACGGCGTCCTCGTCTCGTCGCTCCCCAACATCCGCTACCTCACCGGCTTTTCCGGCTCCAACGCGCTCCTCTTCGTCTCGCCGCGCAACGTCTGGCTCATCACCGACTTCCGCTACCAGGTGCAAGCCGCCGCGGAGGCTGGCGACGTGGCCGACGTGCGGATCGAGACCAGCTCGCTCTGGACGGGGCTCTGGAACCTCCTCGCGCCGACGCCCGGGCAACAGGCGCTCGGCTTCGAGTCTGCGCAGCTCGTGCACCGCGATTTCCAACGGTTGCTGGAACAGGGCGCCCGGCATCACTGGCGAGCGACGACCGACCTGGTGGAGGAGCTGCGGCAGCAGAAGGACGCGGAGGAGGTCGCGCTCATCCGCACCGCCGGCGCCATGGCGATGGAGGCGCTGCGCGAGACGCTGGACGCCGTGCGCGTGGGGATGACCGAGCTGGAGGTGTGCGGGATGCTGGAGCGCGCGTTGCGCCGCTCGGGGAGCGACACGCACCCGTTTCCGCCGATCATCGCGTCCGGTCCCCGGTCGGCGCTTCCGCACGCGCGGGCGTCCGACCGGGCTATTGCGCCGGGAGAGTTTCTGTTGTTGGATTTCGGGGCTTCGACCGGTGGCTATTGTTCAGACGTGACGCGGACCGTGGTGGTGGGACGCGCGGACGAACGGCAGCGCTCGACCTACGACGCGGTCCGGGAGGCCAATGAAGTGGCCCGGGAGCGTGTCCGGGCCGGCATGCGAGGGCGTGAGGGCGATGCGCTCGCGCGCGAGGTGCTGGAGGCGCGGGGGCTTGGCGAGTTGTTCGGCCACGGGTTGGGGCATGGGATCGGGCTGCAGGTGCACGAGGCCCCGAGGCTGTCGCGGTTGGCGGAGGAGGTGCTTCCGGTTGGCTCGGTCGTTACCATCGAGCCGGGGGTGTACGTGCCGGAGTGGGGGGGAGTGCGAATCGAAGACGACGTTCATCTGGGCGCCGACGGAGCCGAGCTTCTCACGCACTTTTCGCGGGAGCTTCTCGAACTGACCTGAGCGCCCGAGCCGGCGGACCTCAATGGCTGATATGATCGACCTACGCTACGTGAAGAAACTGATCGAGATGCTCGACGGCTCGACCGTCGACTCGGTGGAGATCTCCTCGGACAAGGGGATGAAGATCCGCATCTCGAAAACCCCGCAGCAGCGCGGGGCGGTACAGATCCCGACGCCGGTGGCCATGCCAGCGCTGATGCCGTCCTCGCCGGTAGGGCGCATGACGCCGACCGAGCCGGTGCCGGCGATCGCCGAGCCGGAGGTCGCGACGCGCTCGGAGGCGCCCAGGGCCAACCTGCTCGAGGTCAAGTCGCCGATGGTCGGGACGTACTACGCGCAGCCCGAGCCGGGCGCCAAGCCGTACGTGAGCGTCGGGCAGCGCATCGAGAAGGGCGAGACGCTGTGCATCATCGAGGCGATGAAGATCATGAACGAGATCGAGTCGGAGTTTTCGGGGGTGGTGAAGGAGATTGTCACGTCCGATTCGCAGCCGGTGGAGTACGGCCAGGTCCTGATGCGCATTGATCCGAATGGGTAACCCGATTCCGGCGCCGGAGTCGCCGTCGCCAGCGGGGAGCCCCGCGGGGGCCAGCGCGCCGACCGCGACGGGGGCTGGTGCGCCGCGCGCCCCCTTCAACTTCAAGGCGATCCTGCAGCAGATGGTGCAGCGCAGTGCGTCCGACCTTCACCTGAAGGTGGGGCGGCCGCCCACGTTGCGTATCAACGGAGACCTGTCGCCGCTCCCGCTCCCGGCCCTTCGGCCCGAGGACCTGAGCACGCTGGCGAAGGAGATCATGACGCCGAAGCAGGTGAAGGAGTTCGCCGAGTTTCGCGAGGCGGACTTCGCGACCGGCGTTCCGGGGATCGGGCGCTTTCGCGTCAATGCCTACCAGCAGCGCGGGACGATCGCCTTCGCGATCCGAACCGTGCCGCACCAGGCCAAGTCGATCCAGGAGCTCAACCTCCCGCTCATCGTCGACGACATCGCGATGATCCCGCGGGGGCTCGTCCTCGTGACCGGGGTGACGGGGTCGGGGAAGTCGACCGCGCTGGCGTCGATGCTGCAGGTCATCAACGAGAAGCGCTACGCGAACATCATCACGATCGAGGATCCCATCGAGTTCCTGCATCGTGACATCAAGTGCCACATCAACCAGCGCGAGGTGGGGACCGACACCGGTTCATTCGCGCAGGCACTGCGGCGCGTGCTGCGACAGGACCCCGACGTGATCCTGATCGGCGAGATCCGCGACCTCGACACGCTCGACACGGCGCTCAAGGCGGCAGACACGGGGCACCTGGTGTTCTCGACGTTGCACACGACGGACGCCACGCAGACCATCAACCGCATTCTCTCCTTCTACCCGCCGCACCAGCAGAACGAGGTGCGCTTTGCGCTGTCGAACGCGCTGGCGGCGGTGGTGTCGTTGCGCCTCGTGCCGCGCGCCGACAAGCCCGGGCGTGTCCCGGCGTGCGAGGTGCTGATGAACACGGCGGCGGTGCGCGAGCAGATTCGCGACGTCTCCAAGACGCTCAACATCCCCGACCTCATCAAGGAAGGGACGGTGCAGTACGGGATGCAGAGCTTCGACCAATCGCTCATGGCGTGGTACACGAAGGGGACGATCTCGTACGAGAACGCGCTGTTTCACGCCACCAATCCCAACGAGCTGGCGCTGCGGGTGCAGGGCGTCGCGGGCTCGAGCGACACCTCCTGGGACGAGTTCCAGACCGACGAGACCGCGTAGGTTCCGTCGTCCACGCGCCGGGCCCCGAGAATCACCATGTTCAAGAAAGTCCTCGTCGCGAATCGCGGAGAGATTGCGCTCCGCGTGATTCGCGCCTGTCGAGAGTTAGGCATACAGACGGTCGCGGTCTATTCCGAGGCCGATCGTGAGTCGTTGCACGTGCGCTTTGCCGATGACGACGTCTGCATCGGGCCGGCGCCGGCACGGGAATCGTACCTCAAGATCCCGCGCCTCATCGCCGCGGCGGAGATCACGGGGGCCGATGCCATCCACCCGGGCTACGGTTTCCTGGCGGAGAACGCCGAGTTCGCCGAGACGTGCGTGGCGTCGAACATCGCCTTCATCGGCCCGACGGCCGAGCAGATCCGCGTGATGGGCGACAAGGCGGCGGCACGCAAGGCGATGCTGGAGGTCGGGGTGCCGATCGTTCCCGGGACGCCGGGACCGATCGAGGATCCCGACGCGGCGCTGGAGTTCGCGAAGGAGATCGGCTTTCCGGTCATCATCAAGGCGGCGGCCGGCGGCGGTGGGAAGGGGATGCGCGTGGCGAAGGATGTCGACGAGTTCCTGCGCTCGTTCTCGCTGGCGCGTTCCGAGGCGCTGTCGGCGTTTGGGAACGGCGACGTGTACGTGGAGAAGTACCTCACCAGGCCGCGGCACATCGAGTTCCAGATCCTGGGTGACACGCACGGCAACGTGATTCACCTGGGCGAGCGCGATTGCTCGGTGCAGCGCCGGCACCAGAAGCTGATCGAGGAGGCGCCGTCGCCGGCAATGACGCCGGAGCTTCGCGCGCGGATGGGCGAGGCGGCGGTGCGCGGCGCCAAGGCCATCGACTATGTCGGCGCCGGGACGATCGAGATGCTTCTCGACGAGGACGGGTCGTACTACTTCATGGAGATGAACACGCGCATCCAGGTCGAGCACCCGGTCACGGAGCAGCTGACGGGGGTGGACCTGGTGAAGGAGCAGATTCGCGTTGCGGCTGGCGAGAAGCTCTCCGTGCTCGAGCTCCCCACGCTGCGCGGCCACGTCATCGAGTGCCGCGTCAATGCGGAGGATCCCGCGCGCGGCTTCCAGCCCTCGCCGGGGCGCATCGAGGCCTTCCATCCCCCCGGTGGCCCGGGGGTGCGCCTCGATACGCACGTGTACGCCGGCTACACGGTGCCGCCGTACTACGATTCGCTGCTGGCCAAGCTCGTGGTGCAGGGGCGCGATCGCGAGGAGGCGCTCACCCGCATGCACATCGCGCTGGAGAGCTTCATCATCGAAGGGGTCACGACGACGGCGCCCTTCCTGGCGCGCGTGATGACGAACACGGGGTTCCGCGCCGGGCAGGTCGACACCAAGTGGCTCGAACGCGAGATCGCGGGGATCCTCAAGGAAGGGGGCTGAGTGCGGCTGGACGTCTTTTTCGGCGCGCAGGGGATGACCGGCGCCGACGTGCAGGGGCGCGTGGCGGTGGTGATCGACGTGTTGCGAGCGTCCACGACGATCGCGGTCGCGTTGCACAATGGGGCGCGCACGGTCATCCCCTTCGAGAGCGCCGAGGAGTGCATCACGCGCTCCAAGTCGTTCGAGCGCGGACAGTGCAAGCTGGCCGGGGAACGCCGCAACCTCATGGTCCCCGGCTTCGATCTCGGGAACTCGCCGCGCGAGTTCACGCGCGAGGCGGTGGAGGGGAAGACCATCCTGTTCACGACGACGAACGGGACGGTGGCCCTCATCGCCGCGCAACCGGCGCGCGAGGTGCTGGTTGGCGCCTTCGTGAACGTCACGGCGGTGAGCGCCATGGTACGCGCCGCCGCCAGGGCGCGGCATGACGTGGCCATCATCGCCGCCGGAAGCGAGCGCCACTTCTCGCTCGAGGATGCGGTGTGCGCGGGGCGCTTCGTGCGCGCCATTCGCCGCGGCCTGTCCGACATCGACCTGAACGACGGGGCAACCGCCGCGTTGCAGCTGGAGAAGCGATATGGCGCCGACCTCGGGCGCCTCCTCGCCGATGCCTCCCACGGCCGGTCGCTCACCGACTCGGGGTTCGGCGAAGACCTCGCCGTGTGCGGAAGCCTCGACGCCTATCCCGTCATCCCCGTGTACCAGGACCGGCAGATCACCAAGGTCGGTCCCGACCGGGAGCGGTAGCGTGCCGCATAACCTGAGGCGCGAGGTGACGGGGATCGCGCTCATTGCGCTCGCCCTCTTCATGGGCGGCGCCCTCGCCCTGCAACCGCTCCCGCTCGACACCGCGTGCACCTCGGCGCGGGGGATCTTTGGCCCGGTGGGGGGCTGCCTCAAGGGGGCGCTCCTCTTCGTGCTGGGCGCGCCGGCCGCGACGATCCTGGCCTTCATCCCGCTGGTGCACGGCCTGCGCCTGCTCGACCGCATGCGGTGGGAAACCGACCGGCGCTGGCTCCTCTTCCTCGCCGGGCTGGTGGTCATCCTCCCCATCGTGGTCGGCCTCGCCACCGGGACGGAGCGACACACCGACGGCCCGGCCGGCATGTGGGGCGGGTTCGTCGCCTTCTACCTGCGACGCGCGTTAGGCATGGGGGGGGCGTGGCTGGCCGTCTTCGTGCTGGCCAGCGCCCTCACCGCGTGGACGCTGCGGTGGAACCCGCTCACCACGCGCGTGGCACTCCCCCGCGTTGCGGCTGGCGGCACGTCGCCCGAGGCGCTGGCCCTGGAACCGCCGCCCGAGGAGATGCCGGCCATCGAGGGCGACGCGCGGGAGGGTGGCGAGCGACGGCGTGCGAAGCGCGCCGAAGCCATCGAGCGCGCAGGTGCCGAGCACCTGGCGGCGAGCGAGAGCGAGGGCGGGGGCACGGCGGCGCCCCGGAAGAAGGCGGCGAAGGCAAAGCTTGAACCGCTCCCCGTTGCGCAGGACTCGTCCCCCACGGTGCCGCTCGTGGAGGAGAGTGATGCGCTCGAGGACCGGATCCCCGAAGCCGAGCTGCTCTCGCCACCTCCGGCGGGGAACGTCGACGTCGGTCGCAAGGAGATCGACGCGATGGGGGTGAAGCTCATGGAGGCGCTGCGGACCTTCAAGGTCGACGGACGCCTGGCGGGGCAGACGATCGGACCGGTGGTGACGCAGTTCGAGGTGGAGCCGGCGTCGGGGGTAAAGGTGCGACAGTTTGCCAACCTGGCCAACGACCTCGCGCTGGCCATGCGCGCACCGAGCATCCGCGTCGTGGCCCCGATTCCCGGGCGCGGGGCGGTCGGCGTGGAGGTGCCGAACCCGGTCCCGCAGATCGTCTCGTTCCGCGAGCTGATCGAGGCGCGGGAGTTTCAGCAGGCGCGCATGGCACTCCCCATCGCGTTAGGCAAGGACCTCGAGGGGAAGGTCGTCGTGGCCGACCTGGCCAAGATGCCGCACCTGCTCATTGCCGGGGCCACGGGGTCGGGGAAGTCGGTGTGCGTGAACACGATCATCACGTCGCTGGTGTACCGGCACAAGCCGGACACGCTCAAGTTCCTGATGGTCGACCCGAAGATGGTCGAGCTCTCGGTCTACAACGACCTTCCACACCTCCTGCACAAGGTCATCACCGACAACCGCGACGCTGCCTACGTCCTCAAGTGGGCGGTGATCGAGATGCAGCGTCGCTACGAACTCCTGGCGGCGAATGGGGCGCGCAACATCCAGGACTTCAACAAGCGCATCGTCGATGGCGGGTCGCTCGTGCTGCCGACGCGCCCGGAGGTCGCCTTCGAACGGCGCGAGTACACCGAAGGGATCCTTCCGTACGTGGTGGTGGTGATCGACGAGCTGGCCGACCTCATGATGACGGTGCAGGGCGAGGTGGAGACGCCGCTGGCCATGCTGGCACAGAAGGCACGGGCGATCGGGATCCATATCATCCTTGCCACGCAGCGGCCGAGCGTGAACGTGATCACGGGGTTGATCAAGGCGAACTTCCCGAGCCGCATCGCCTTCCGCGTCGCGTCGCAGGTGGACTCGCGCACGATCATCGACGGGATGGGGGCGGAGTCGCTGCTGGGCAACGGCGACATGCTGTTCATCCCGCCGGGGAAGTCGGAGCCGCAGCGGTTGCAGGGAGCCTTCATCCCCGGCGACGACACCGAGCGCCTCATGCACTGGTTCGACGCGCGCAGGATCGCCAAGCGAGCGGCGCGCGCTTCCAAGGGGCTCCCCGACGAGGAGCTGGCGCGTCCCGACATCATCGCCGAGGTGAAGGCACAGGAAGCGATCGACAATGCGGAGGATGGCGACGGCGACGTGGGCGGCCACGAGGATCGCGATCCGCTCTTCCGCAAGGCGGCGGAGACCTGCATCCAGCACCAACTCGGCTCGACCTCGCTCCTGCAGCGCCGGCTGAACGTGGGCTATGGGCGCGCGGCGCGCATCATCGACCAACTGCACGCAGCGGGCGTGCTGGGGCCGTCGAAAGGGTCCAAGCCCCGCGACATCCTGATCGGGCTGGACGAGCTGGACCGGATCGCCGGGCCGGACGACAGCTGACACTGGCCTAACGCGCGACAGCGATCGGCGCCTTCGCGGGTGCGGTGGCGTGTGGCGCGCGCCGCGACGTGGTGCGCCAACGAGGCGACGTGACGCGGCGCTGCGGCGAACGCGCGCGAGCGCAGAGGAATGATCCCATCTGCAACGGAATGGTCCGGTGCCCCGCGCGACGGGGTGCTAGCGTAGGGTCGTGACGACGGACCTGCAGCGTTTCGGGATCGAGGGGGAGGCAGTCGCGGAGCGGTGGCTCCGGCTTCGGGGATGGCGCGTGGTGCAGCGCCGGTTCCGGAACGGGCATCGCGACATCGACCTGGTGGTCGAGCGCGACGGGACGGTGGCTTTCGTCGAGGTCAAGGCGCGCCGCGGGGCGTGGTGCGGGGGGCCGGTGGAAGCGGTCAACTGGCGCAAGCGCAGGGAGTTGGTGCGGTCGGCGTCGATCTGGATCGATCGTTTCGGCAAGCGAGGCGAGGCGTATCGGTTCGACGTGATCGGGGTGATCATCGACGGGCGAGGCGTTCGTGTACGCCATGTGGAAAACGCCTTTGACGTTCCAACTCGTACTTGATCGCGGAGAGGGGGTTTCGTATTTTGTTCGGGGTATCGAATCGTTCGCGCCACCCGGTAGATTGCCCGCGTGGCCAGGGCCTCAACGACTCACCAACTGGGTGAATCATGGCGGTTTCGGCAGTGCAAGACGATCGCAGGAAAGCACTGAGTCTGGCCATCTCGCAGATCGAGAAGAACTGCGGCAAGGGGTCGATCATGCGGATGGGTACGGAGAACCGTATCCGCGTGGAGTCGATTCCGACCGGGGCGATCAACCTCGATGCGGCGATCGGCATCGGTGGGATCCCGCGGGGCCGCATCACGGAGATCTACGGGCCGGAATCGAGCGGGAAGACGACGCTCTGCTTGCACATCGTGGCCAACGCGCAGCGTGCCGGCGGAGTGGCGGCGTTCATCGACGCCGAGCATGCGCTCGACATCGAGTACGCGAAGAAGTTGGGCGTGGACGTGGAGAACCTCCTCGTCTCGCAGCCGGACACCGGCGAGCAGGCGCTTGAGATCTGTGAGATTCTCGTGCGCTCTGGCGCGGTGGACGTGGTGGTGGTGGATTCCGTGGCAGCGCTGGTCCCCAAGGCGGAGATCGAGGGGGACATGGGCGATTCGCACGTCGGCTTGCAGGCGCGACTGATGTCGCAGGCGCTGCGGAAGTTGACGGGTGCCATTGCCCGGTCGCGAACCTCGGTGATCTTCATCAACCAGCTGCGCGAGAAGATCGGGGTGATGTTCGGGAATCCGGAGACGACGACGGGGGGCAAGGCGTTGAAGTTCTACGCGTCGCTCCGTCTCGACATCCGTCGCATCGGGCCGGTGAAGGACAAGGAGGAAGTCATCGGCTCGCAGGTGCGGGTCAAGGTGGTGAAGAACAAGGTGGCGCCTCCGTTCAAGCAGGCGGAGTTCGACATCATGTACGCCGAGGGGATCAGCCACACGTCGCTCCTCGTCGACATCGGATCGGAGTCCGGCATCATCGAGAAGTCGGGTGCCTGGTACAGCTACAACGGTCAGCGCATCGGGCAGGGGCGCGAGAACGCAAAGCTGTTCCTCAAGGACAACCTCGCGTTGCAGAAGGAGATCGACGAGAAGGTGAAGGCGGTGCTCGGTATCACGAAGGGGGACATCCCGGCCGATATCGAGGTCGCGGAGGAATAGCGGGAGATACGGCGCGCGCATCGGGGAGTTTGGCCGAGCTGCGCTGGGAACGCCGGCAGGAATCTGGGGCCGGAGGGTTGTCTTCTGAGGATGTTGGGGCCCGGTACCCCACATTGCTCAGCGGGCCTCCCTCCGGCCTCTCTTGCTTCGCGTGGCGACGCTCGACGACGAGAAGCCTGATCCCGCGACGGCTGGGAACGAGAAGCCTGCCCCACCGAACGCTGGGGACGAGACAGGCGAAGGTGTGACGTTTGGACCGGTCGATGAGGGGAAGGGGGCCAGAGAGTGATGAGGTGAGCGCTATGTCGGATCGAGGCGATCAGGAGCGAGGTGGAGACGCTGCCTCCGGCGCGGGGCGGGGGCGGGGCGGGGGCGTGCGTGGAACCGGGAAGCGTGACGGCGTACGGCGCGCATTGGGCGAGGTGGACGAGGTTCCGGCGGGGCGCGTCAGTGGGCTCCAGGAGCGGCGTGCGGGGAGTGCGCGATTCGTTGTCGCAGTCGACGGGCGTCCGGTGGCAACCGTTTCCGCAGAACTGGTCGCCGAGCTGGGACTCAAGGTCGGCGCCGACATCGATACGGCCGGCGCCGATCGGCTGCGGTTGGCGGCGGCCCGCCTCGCGGTATTCGACAAGGCGGTGGAGCTGTTGGCGGTTCGGGCTCGCAGCGCGCGAGAGCTTCGGCTGCGATTGCGACGAGCGGGAGCCGCCGACGATGCCATCGTCGAGGCCATCGTGCGGCTGCAGGCGCTTGGCGTGCTCGACGACCGCGAGTACGCTCGCCAGGTCGCGCGTTCGCGCGTGGTGGGCGGGGGAGTCTCGAAGCGCAGAATTGCGGAGGAGCTGCAACGGCGGGGGGTGACGCGGCGCGTCGTCGACGAGGCGATCGCCGAGACGCTTGACGAGGTGGAGCTGGACGAGGAAGGGGCGGCGCGCGCGGCGGCGGAGAAGCGACTGCGATCGCTCCGCTCCTACGATCTCCCCACACGGCGCAAGCGACTGTACGCCTTCCTGGCGCGCCGGGGATATGCGCCCGACGTCGTAGCTCGTGTGCTGCGCGACGTGATGGGGCGCGCCGACGCGCCACTCGAGGGTGGTGAATCGGGGGACGACGACGTTGGGTCCGAGCTGGGTGAGGAGTAGCGTCCGGGCGCCTGCCTCGGCGCCGTCGGCTTAAGAAACGCACCGGGGGGCCGCTATATTGGGGGCCATGCGTGCCTCCGATATTCGCTCCCGATTCCTGGCGTACTTCCAGCGCAACGCGCACGCCGTGTTGCCGAGTTCGTCGCTCGTCCCCGGTGATGATCCCACGCTGTTGTTCACCAACGCGGGGATGGTCCAGTTCAAGAAGGTCTTCCTCGGCCTCGAGGTCCCGGCGACCGGTCGTCGCGCGGCGACGTCGCAGAAGTGCGTCCGGGCCGGCGGCAAGCATAACGATCTGGAGCAGGTTGGCCACACGGCGCGGCACCACACGTTCTTCGAGATGCTGGGGAACTTCTCCTTCGGCGACTACTTCAAGCGCGATGCGATTAGGTTCGCGTGGGAGTTCGTCACCGGGCCGCAGTCGGAGGGGAACCTGGGCATCGATGCTCGGCATGTGCGGGTCTCGGTCTTCCGCGAGGACGACGAGGCGCGCGCGTTGTGGCGCGAGATTGCCGGGCTCCCTGACGCTCGCATCTACGGCCTGGGGGAGAAGGACAACTTCTGGCAGATGGCCGACACTGGGCCGTGCGGTCCGTGCTCGGAGTTGTACGTCGACTTGGCGCACCTGTCCAACGACTGGGCGTTCCCTGCGGGGGCCTCAGGCGAGTGGACGGAACTGGACCGGACGGAGTTCTCGACCGATGCTTTCGTCGAAGGGGCAGAGGCGGGGCGCTTTCTCGAGATCTGGAACCTGGTCTTCATGCAGTTCGACCGGCAGCCGGATGGGACGTTGGTCCCGCTCCCCAAGCCTTCGGTCGACACGGGCGCGGGGTTGGAGCGCATCGCGGCGGTGCAGCAAGCGGTGACGAACAACTTCCACACGGACGTCTTCGCCCCAATGCTCGCCGCGATCGAGCGGACGGTGGGGCGCCCGTACTGCGGCTTTGCGCCTGACGGATCGCGCATCCTCGACGAGCACAGCGCGTCGTATCGCGTCCTGGCCGACCACGCGCGCGCGGTGAGCTTCCTCCTGGCGGACGGCGTCTTTCCGTCGAACGAGGGACGTGGATACGTGCTGCGTCGCATTCTGCGACGGGCGGTGCGCCACGCCTGGCTCCTCGGGCGTCGCGAACCGACGCTGGTGCACGTGGTGCAGTCGGTGATCGACGAGATGGGAGAGCAGTACCCCGAGCTGCGGCAGCGTGCGTCGCACGTGCTGGAGACGACGCGCGCCGAGGAGGAGCGATTCCTCGCGACGATCGAAGGGGGGATGTCGCGCTTCGACCAGTTGGCGCCCGCTGTGGGGTCGACGCAGGGGTCGACCCACCTGCGCGGGACCATCAGTGGCGAGGACGCATTCAGGCTCTACGACACCTATGGCTTCCCGATCGACCTTACCGACCTGATGGCGCGTGAGCGTGGCTACGCGGTGGACATTGCCGGCTTCGAGGCGGCGTTAGGCGCGCAGCGGCACCAGTCGCAGGAGGAGCGTCGGGCCCGGAAGCTGGGCGTGGTGGCTGACGAGCTGGCCGATGCAGCGCGCTGGGAGCGGACGGGGGCGGGGGCGTCGGCCTTCGACGACACGCAGTTCGTCGGCTACGACGCGGTGGAGATCGAGTCGCAGGTGACGGCCGTCCGGCGGCTCGACGACAACCGCGTCGCGGTGATGCTGCGCGAGACGCCGTTCTACGCCGAGTCGGGGGGGCAGGTGAGCGATCGCGGCGAGATTGTCGGGACCGGGTGGCGCGTGGACGTCGATGACGTGAAGAAGATCGACGGTCGAATCGCCGCCATCGGGAAGCTGACGGGGGCGATCGACTTCGGGACGGCGACGGCGCGCGTTCCCAGCGATCGCCGTCGCGACACGGAACGCAACCACACCGCCACGCACCTCCTGCACTCGGCGCTGCGCGCGGCGTTAGGCGAGCATGTGCACCAGGCAGGATCCCTGGTGGCGCCCGATCGCCTCCGTTTCGACTTCACGCACCATGGCCCCATCAAGCCCGAGGTGCTGGACGAGATCGAGCTGGCGGTGAACCGCGGGATCTGGGCGTCGGTCGATGTGCGCACGGAGCAGAAGGGGTACAAGGCGGCGGTCGCCGAGGGGGCGATGGCGCTCTTTGGCGAGAAGTACGGCGACGTGGTGCGCGTGGTGAAGATCCCGGGGCTCTCGGTGGAGCTGTGCGGGGGGACGCACGTGCGCAATACGGGGCAGATCTCGCTGTTCAAGATCCTGGGTGAGACCGGCGTGGCGGCGGGCGTTCGCCGCATCGAGGCAGTGACGGGGCCGCGCGCGTTCGAGGTGATGCGCGAGCGCGAGCGGACGCTTTCGCGCGTTGGCGAGCTGCTCAAGGCAACGCCGGAGACGACGATCAAGCGCGTGCAGGGGCTGCTCGACGATCGCAAGGTGCTGGAGAAGCGGCTCGACGAGGCGATGAAGGGGGGCGGCGACCAGGTGAAGTCGCTGATCGCGGCGGCACCGGTGGTGGAGGGCTTGCGCCTTGTCGCCTCGATGATGCAGGCACCCGACGTGAAGACGCTGCAGGGGCTGGGCGATGCCTTGCGCGAGCAACTGGGGAGCGGCGTGGCGGCGTTAGGCGCGACGTTCGAGGACGGGAAGAGTACGATCCTCGTCGTTGCAACCGACGATGCGCGCGATCGTGGTGTGCGCGCCGACGCGGTGATCAAGGAGCTTGCGCAGGTGGCGGGGGGGCGCGGCGGCGGAAAGCCGCACATGGCGCAGGCGGGGATTCCCGATGCCGCACGGATTCCCGAGGCGCTGGCGGCGCTGGAGCGCACGGTCCGCAATCTCCTTGGCGCGTGACGTCACCCGCGGTTCTCGACTGGCTCGCCGAGCGCGACTCGGCATCGCCCGCGGCGCTCGCGTCGCGGGTGCGGGCTATCGCCGCTGCGCATGCGGAGAGCGCTGCAACTGGCAGCGTTGCAACTGGCAGCGTTGCAGCTGGCAGCGCGGCGACAGGCGACGCAACGGCCGCCGAGCTGCTACGCGCGGCTGGGGCGGTGCTCGAACGGTTGTTGCGCGACCAGGAGACGGAGCGTGCGAGCGCACTGGAGCTGCTCGCCGCCGATGCGCTCGCCACGTACGCGATGGAAGCGCTCGGCGATTGCCCCGAACGGCTCGAGGCGCAGTGCGAGCACGCCATGCGCTACTTCGCCGAGCGCGCGGATACGGCGTGATCGACCTGCACACGCATCTCCTGCCGGGCGTCGACGATGGCTCACGCACGCTGGACAATTCGGTGCGTGTGCTGGAGCGGTTTGTCGCCGACGGCGTCCACACGGTTGCCTGCACGTCGCACCTCAACGCGTCGCAGGCGGGGAGCGCACCGGTGGCGGCGCATGCCGAGCTGCGCGCGCAGCTGCAAGGCGCGGCGCCCGATGGCATCCGGCTGCTGCAGGGGTTCGAGATCATGCTCGATCGCCCCGGCTGCGACCTGACGGCGACTGGGCTGCACCTTGGTGAATCGCGCGCCGTCCTGGTCGAGTTTCCGCGAAGCGGGCTCCCCGCCGAGTCGACGTCTGAACTGCTGCGGCTGCGAGCGGCCGGACTTGTCCCCGTCATCGCGCATCCCGAGCGCTATCGTGGAGCCACGCTCGACACGGTGCGCGAGTGGCGCGAAGCTGGAGTCGTGATCCAGGGAGATGCCATGGCCCTCCTGTCGACCGGGCCGGTGACGGCGCTGTCGCGCGCGATGCTCGAGGAAGGACTCTTCGACATCCTGGCGAGCGACAATCACGGGGACCGGCGGACCCTGGCGACGGTGCGGCAGTGGCTGCGGGAGTTTGGGGCCGATGCGCAGGGTGCGTTGCTGACTGAGGAGAACCCGCGCCGCGTCCTCGCGGGGGAGGTGGCGGTGCGGGTCCCCCCGGTGACGCGGGAGCGGACGCTGTGGGAGCGCTTGCGGGCGATGTTCGCGAGACGTTAGGCACGTCGCCGGCTGGTGTGGCCGGCGGTACCTTCAGGGGACGATGCGGCAGCCGTGCGTGGCGGGCCGCATCGCAACAGGAGCAACGAGGGGACGATGGACCAGTTCGAGACAATGGCCGGAGCGCACGCGTCGACGCGATTGCGCGACCTGGCGGCGCTGGCCACGCGCACCGCGGAGGCGCTCGCGCCCGACATTGCGCGGGCGGCTTCCCTTGTCCGCGCAACCCTGGACCGCGGCGGAACGCTCTTCTTTTCCGGAAACGGCGGCTCGGCGGCCGATGCGCAGCACATGGCCACCGAGTATGTCGTGCGTTACATGCGCAACCGGCGGGCGCTTCCCGCGATTGCGCTCACGACCGACACCTCGCTGCTGACGGCGGCGGGGAACGACTTCGGCTTCGACGAGATCTTCGCGCGCCAGGTCGAGGCGTTGGTGCGACCGGGCGACCTCCTTATCATCCACTCAACCAGCGGCAACTCGCCGAACGTGCTGCGCGCCGCCGACGTGGCCCGGGGCAAGGGAGTGGCGGTGCTCTCCCTTTCGGCGCGGGACGGAGGGGCGCTGCGCGAGCGGTCGGACGTTGCCCTCGTCATCCCCACCGACCGCACCGACCGGGCGCAGGAGATTCACCTGTGCGTGCAGCACCTGATCTGCGAGGTCGTGGAGAACGCGTTAGGCGACTGACCGCCTGCCGCCCCCTGCCTCGGTCGCAGGGCGCTGCCGATGCTCGGCGACCGCACGCCCTGGCCCTCACTCAAGACTCTCCTCAGCGCACATGTTCTCTCTCTCCGGCAAGCGTGCCCTCGTGACTGGCGGCTCCCGCGGCATCGGGGGCGCGACGACGCGACTCCTCGCCGAGTGCGGCGCCGACGTAATCGTCCACTATCGCTCGCGTACTGCCGAGGCCGAGGCCATGGTGCGCTCGGTGCGCTCGCTGGGGCGCGAGGCGATGGCGATCTCGGCGGAACTGTCGGATCGCGCGGCGGTGGATGCGATGTACGCCGAGGTGGGGCGCACGTGGGGCGGGCTGGACATCTTCGTGGCGAACGCGGGGATCTGGCCGGAGGAGGATGTGGCGGTGTCGGACATGTCCGACGATCGCTGGCGCCGAACGGTGGCCGAGAACATCGACGGGATGTTCTACTCGACGCGGGGAGCGTTGCAGCTGATGCGGGAAGGGGGGCGCATCGTCCTGGTGAGCAGCACCGCGGGACAGCGCGGGGAGTCGTTCCACGCCGACTACGCGGCGTCGAAGGGGGCGATGATCTCGTTCACGAAATCGGTGGCGATCGAGGTCGCGCGCCGTGGCATCACCGTCAACTCGGTCGCACCGGGGTGGGTGGACACGGAGATGTGCGAGGGGGCGTTTGCCGACGACGGTCGCGCGCGCATCTCGGCGGGGATCCCCGTGGGGCGCGTGGCGACGCCGGCCGACATCGCCGGGCCCATCGTGATGCTGTGCCTTCCCGAGGCGCGACACGTGACGGGGGAGATCCTGAACGTGAATGGGGGGAGCGTCCTGTGCGGGTAGTGGCGATGGTGTTCACGGGAGGGACGATCTCGATGCGTTTCGACGCCGGGGTCGGCGGCGCCATTCCGTCGTTAGGGGCGGACGAGATCGTGGCGGCGGCGCGCGGCATCGAGCACGTCGCCGAGCTGCGTGTGGAGGAGTGGGGGCGCTTTCCCGGACCGCACATGACCGTGGAGCGGCAGTGGGCGCTGCGCAACCGGCTGGTGGCGCTGGTGAACGACCCGGCGATCGATGGCGTGGTCGTCACGCACGGGACGGACACGATCGAGGAGTCGGCCTATCTTGCCACGCGGTCTATCGCGACGGAGAAGCCCATCGTCTTCACGGGGGCAATGCGCAACGCGAGCGAACTGTCGTGGGACGGTCCGGCGAACCTCTCCGACTCGGTGCGCGTGGCGGCGTCGGACGATGCACGCGGGCATGGGGCGCTCGTGATGCTCAATGGGCGCGTCTTCTCGGCGCTGGACGTGACCAAGGCGCACACGCACCTGCTGGACGCGTTCGAGAGCCCGGGGCTGGGCCCGATTGGCGTGGTGGACGACGGCGAAGTCGTCTTCCGGCGCACGCTGCCGCCCTTTGCTCCCATCCTCGCGCCGGCGACGCTGGCGACGCCAGTCGACCTGATCACGGCGTACGCTGGCGCCGACGCGCGCTTCGTGGACGTGTCGCGCGCCACGGCGAAGGGGCTGGTGGTCGCCGCGCTCGGGCGGGGGAACGTCCCCGTGGCGATGGCCGAGGGAATTGCGCGCTGCCTGGCTGACGGGGTCCCCGTGGTGGTGGCATCGCGCGCGCCGCGCGGACGCGTCGGCACGACGTATGGATACGCGGGGGGCGGGCGCCAACTGGCGAATGCCGGGGCGATCTTCACGGGATCGCGCCGGCCGCAGCAGGCACGCATCGACCTGATGCTGGCGTTAGGCGCCGGGTGCTCGGGCGACGCGTTGCGAGCCGTCTTCGACCACTGACCGCTGCCTCATGCCGACCACGCGCGCGCGACCGGAGCCGTCGCCGATCCTCGATCCGCCGCACGAGGTGCGGGAGATCGCGCGCACGCTGGAGGCGGCGGGGTACGAGACGTGGTGCGTGGGCGGCGCGGTGCGCGACGCGCTGCTTGGGCTCCCGCACCTGGACTGGGACCTGGCGACGGCGGCCACCCCTACACAAGTCAAGCGAGCCTTCAGGCGCACCGTCCCGGTGGGCGAGGCATTCGGCACCATCGGCGTGCTGGACCGGCACGGGCGCATGCATGAGGTCACCACCTTCCGGCGCGACGTGCAAACCGACGGGCGGCACGCGGTCGTGGAGTTTGGCGCCTCGCTCGACGACGACCTGGCGCGTCGCGACTTCACGATCAACGCCATCGCGTACGCACCGCTCTCCGCCGTCCTGTACGACCCCTACAACGGAAGGGAAGACCTGGCACGCGGCGTGGTGCGGGCGGTGGGACAGGCGCGCGAGCGCATGGTCGAGGACCGGCTGCGCGCACTGCGGGCGCTGCGCTTTGCCGGGCGCCTGGGCTTTCGCATCGAGCCGTCCACCTGGGCGGCGATCGTGGAGAGCGCCCCGCACCTGCCGCGGCTGTCGCGCGAGCGCGTGAAGCAGGAGATGGAGAAGACGATGGAGCAGGTGGCACTCCCGAGCCGTTCGATGGTGCTGTGGCGGAGCGCGGGGGCGCTGCGCGCGCTGGTTCCCGTGCTCGACGCCCAGCCGCACTGGCTTGCCTACGCCGCCGACGCCGTGGCGCACCCCGACGCCACGCGCAGCGGGGGGCGCAAGCGGCGGCGCACGCTGTTGCGGCTGGCGACGCTCTTCGTGGGGCTGCCGCACGACGCCGTGGTGCGGACGCTGCGGGAGCTGCGCTTCTCGAACCGTGACGTGGACTGGATCGCCGCGCTCGCGGTGCAGGCGTCGGCGTTGCGCCCGCCGCTGCGTGCAGCGCTCGAGGGGCCGGGCGCGCCGGGTGTTTCCGCGTCGCCGGCAGATGCAACGCTGCGCCGCTGGGCCGCCGACGCGGGGCGCACGCGGCTCGCCGACACGATGCGCGTCGCGATGGCCGCACTGGCGGCGGAGGTTGCCCATGGCGCGCGCGACGGCGACCAGGAGCCGTGGGGCGACGGGGGGGACCTCGCGCTGCGGAACGCGGCACCGGCGCGCGCCCGCTCGCTCTACCGCCGCGCCCTGCGCGTGGCCTATCGCGATCCCGTCGACGTCGCCGACCTGGCCGTGGATGGCGACGACCTGCTGCGCGAGGGAGGGGTGTCGCGCGGGCCGGCGTTAGGCACCACGCTCCGCCGCCTGCGCGATGCGGTCGTCGACGACCCTCGGCGCAATGACCGTGCAACGCTGCTGGCGCTGGTACAGGCGTGGAACGCCGAGGCGGCGGCGCTCGGCGGGGAGGGGGCGTAGATGGTGTTCATTCGCGGGCCGCACACCGATGCAAGCATCTGGCGTCACTTCAGGGGCGACGGCGACGGCTTCACCTTCGGCGAGCGCGACGGCGTCTGCGAGACGATCGTCATGGCCAACGCCGATCGCGTCGTCGAACTCTTCCTCGCCCTGGCGGAACACCTCCCACCAGCAGTCGCAGTCGAGGTGCACGACCACCGATCGCTCTCCCACTGGCGTGGCGAGGACCTGGCGCTCGTCGACGTGCGCGACGCCGTGGCGCGCATCAAGGGGGCGCTGGCGACGTTCGCCGGCGCGGAACTGACGCTCACGGGGAGCGACGACCAACTCACGATCACTCCCAACCTCGAACTCTTCGTCTACGGGCGCACGGATCGCTGGCTCTACCTCCTGCAGGGAAAGGGGCTGCGGCGCCGGCGCGAGCTTCGCCCCCGCAGCTGGCGCCTTGCAGCTGGCGAGTTCGCGCCGGCGCCGGCCATGTCGTCGTCGCTGGCCGACGCGGTCAACCGCCTGGGGTTGGAACGCGTTTCCACGGAGCCCGCACCGGCGACGCCGTCGCCCGGGCGCGCCACGGACGCACCAGCGCTCGACGCCGACCGAGACGCCGGTGAGGTGCGCCCGTGAAGGGCAAGCGCACGTCGGCGCGCGCCGAGGGCTCGCTCTTCGCGCCGCCCCCCTCCGCACAGCCGCTCGCGGCGCGCATGCGCCCGCGCACGCTCGAGGAGTACGTGGGGCAACAGCACCTTCTCGCCCCCGGCAAGCCGCTGCGCGAGGCGATCGAGAAGGGCACCGTCACGTCGATGATCTTCTGGGGGCCGCCAGGGACCGGGAAGACCACGCTCGGCTTCCTCATCGCGCGCTATACGGACCGCGAGTTCGTCCCGTTCTCCGCCGTCACCGAAGGAGTTCCGCGCGTGCGCGAGATCATCGCCGAGGCCGAAGGGCGGCTCGCGATGGGGCGCGGAACCGTGCTCTTCGTCGACGAGATCCATCGCTTCAATCGCGCGCAGCAGGACGCCTTCCTGCACGCCGTCGAGCGCGGCGTGGTCACCCTGGTCGGCGCCACCACGGAGAACCCGTCGTTCGAGTTGAATGGGGCGCTCCTGTCCAGGGCGCGCGTGCTGGTGCTGCAGCCGCTGGCCGTTCCCGAACTCGCCGGCTTGTTGCAGCAGGCGGTGGACGATCGCGAGCGCGGGCTGGGCGCGTTGCAGCTCACGGTGGAGGACGGGGCGCTGGAGTGGCTGGCACGCGAGGCCGACGGCGACGCGCGCCGCGCCCTCAACGTCCTCGAGGCGGCAGCGACGCACGTCGGGGGTGGCGGACGCCTCTCGGTGGAGACGCTGCGCGAGGCGATGCAGCTGCGCGTGCAACGCTACGACAAATCGGGGGAGGAGCACTACAACCTCATCTCCGCCTATCACAAGGCGCTGCGCGGGAGCGATCCGCAGGGGGCGCTGTACTGGCTGGCCCGGATGATTGCCGGCGGCGAGGACCCGATGTACATCGCGCGCCGCACGATCCGCTTTGCCGCCGAGGATGTGGGGCTGGCCGACCCGCAGGCGCTCACCGTCGCCCTCGCGGCGCGTGACACCTACCACATGCTCGGCACGCCGGAGGGGGAACTCGCGCTGGCCGAGGCGGCGGTGTACCTCGCGACCGCTCCCAAGTCCAATCGGGTGTACGAGGCGTGGAAGGCGGCGATGGACCTGGCGCGCGAGCATCCCGCCGAGCCGGTGCCGCTCCACATCCGCAACGCACCCACGCGCCTGATGAAGGAACTGGGATATGGAAAGGGGTACCAGTACGCGCACGCCGTCCCTGAGGCGTACACGCCGCAGGAGTACCTGCCGGACGCGCTGCGGGACACGGTGTTGTACGAACCCGGCCCCTACGGCTTCGAGAAGGATATCGGCAAGCGCATGCAGTGGTGGACTGACCTCAAGACCCGGATGGGAGGCGGCGGCACGGCCGACACGCCTTCCGCGGAGGAATGACATGAACGCCAGGTGGTTTGGTGCACGGACGGTGGTGCAGGCGATGGTACTCCCGGCGATGCTCATCGCCTCGGCCTCCTGCGCGTCGTTAGGGCGCGCGAGCTTCGAGGAGCCGATCGTCACGTTCAAGGACGCGCGCGTCACCGGGCTCGGGGTGGCCGGCGGCTCGATCGAGATCGTGCTCGACGTCTACAATCCCAACCACTACCGATTGGAAGGGACGCGCCTCACGTATCAGGTGATGGTCGACTCGACACGGTTCGGCGAGGGCGAGTATACCACGCGCTTCGGCGTCGACGAGGGGAAGACGAACGAGGTGCGCCTCCCGCTCTCGTTCACGTACTCCGGCGTGGGCGCGGCCGGCCGCATGCTGATGCAGACCGGGACGGTCCTGTATCGCGTCGTTGGCGACTTCACCGTGCAGACGCCGCTCGGCTCGTTCACTCGGCCGTACGACCAGACGGGACGGTTCTCGACGCTTCAGGGGAACTCGCGCGAATAGCGAGGTCCCGCACCGGCGGCGCCCTTGTTTCAGGGGATGCGACCGCCGAGCTTCCACAGGGCGTCCACCACTTCGCATGGCGCGATTGCCTCTCCCCACCGACGTGATGCCGCTCGTTGGCGGGGCGCGCATCGTCCGGTGCGCGCGCACCCCTTCATCCCTCCTCCCATCAGTCGCGACCTCATCTCCCTCACCATCCCCGTCGAGCGCGCCATTCTGGTTGGCGCGCCGCGCAAGGGGACGCAGGCCCGTCACCACGTCGACGAGCATCTCGAGGAACTCGAACGCCTGGCCGACACGGCGGGGGCGCAAGTCATCGGGACGCTGACGCAGCAGCTCGATCGCCCGCATCCGGGAACCTACCTGGGGAAGGGGAAGATCGAGGAGCTCAAGGAGCGCGTGGCCAACGAGGATGCCACGCTCGTCATCTTCGACGATGAGCTTTCACCGGCGCAGGGGAAGAACATCGAGGACCTGATCGGAAAGCGTGTGATGGACCGCGCCGAGCTGATCCTCGACATCTTCGCCACGCGGGCGCGTACGCGCGAGGCGAAGATGCAGGTCGAGTTGGCGCAGCTGAACTACCTGCTGCCGCGCCTCACGCGGATGTGGACGCACCTCGAGAAGTTCCGCGGCGGGATCGGGATGCGAGGCCCGGGCGAAACGCAGCTCGAAACCGACCGTCGCCTCATTGGCCACCGCATCCGCATCCTGAAGGAGCGGCTCGCCGAGGTGCAGCGCACCCGTGAGGTGCAACGCCACGGGCGACGCGGCGAGTTCCGCGCTGCGCTGGTGGGCTACACCAACGCGGGAAAGTCGTCGATCCTGCGCGCGATGTCGGGGAGCCAGGACATCTTCGTCGAGGATCGTCTGTTTGCCACGCTCGACCCGTTGTCGCGAGAAGTCGACCTGGGGGAAGGGCAGCGTATCGTCCTCACCGACACCGTGGGCTTCATCCGCAAGCTTCCGCACCACCTCATCGCGTCGTTTCGCGCCACGCTCGAGGAGTTGCACGAGGCCGACCTGCTGCTGCACATCATCGATGCGTCGCACGGCTCGTGGGAGGAGCAGCGCGAGGTGGTGGACGAGGTCATCGCCGAGCTCGGCGCGCGCGAGACGCCAATGCTCTACGTCTTCAACAAGAGCGACAACCTCTCACCGGGCGAACTCGATGGGCTGGGGACGCGGGTGCGGCAGCTCTTCCCCAATTCGGTCGTCGTTTCCAGCGTCGCGCCCGGCGGATTGGAGCCGTTGCGCGAGGCGCTGCGCGAGCGCGTTCGCCGGTTCAAGCCCGTTGTCGAACTACGGTTGGGACACGGCGACGGGAAGCTCCTCGCCGAACTGCATCGTTCGGGTGAGGTCGTGACCCAGCGCCACACCGACGAGGGGCTCTTTGTCCAGGTGCGCCTCGACGAGGCTACGCTGGGGCGTGTGCTCCGGGCCGGTGCGTCGGTGGTGGAAGCGGGGACGACCGCCGCCGTCAAGGCGTGATCGCGCCATCCAGCTTCGAAGCTTGGCGATCCGCTTCGCCGGCGCGCGCCGAGCGAGCCGGCGCCGTGTCCCGCGCTTAGTTTTCCAGCATGCCACGAGCACTCATCACCGGAATCACCGGACAGGACGGGTCGTACCTCGCGGAACTCCTGCTCGCGAAGGGCTACGATGTGCACGGCCTGGTGCGGCGCGCCTCCACGTTCAACCGTGGGCGCATCGACCATATCGCCGTGGGCCCGTCGCACACCAACGGGCAGTTGCATCTGCACTACGGCGACATGGCCGACGGGTCATCGATGCGGCGCATCGTCGAGGCCACCACGCCCGACGAGGTCTACAACCTGGCCGCGCAGTCGCACGTGCGGGTCTCGTTCGACCAGCCCGAGTACACGGCCGATATCGTGGCGACCGGGACGTTGCGCCTGCTGGAGGCGGTGCGCGAGCACATCGATCGCACCCGGCGGCACGTGAAGTTCTACCAGGCCGGCTCGTCGGAGATGTTTGGCGCCACGCCGCCGCCGCAGGGCGAGTCGACGCCGTTCCATCCGCGCTCGCCGTACGCGGTGAGCAAGCTGGCCGCGCACTGGTACTCGGTGAACCATCGTGAGGCCTTCGGGATGTTCTGCTGCAACGGGATCCTCTTCAATCACGAGTCGCCGCGCCGCGGCGAGTCGTTCGTGACGCGGAAGATCTCGATGGCCGTGGCGCGCATCGCCATGGGGACGCAGCAGAAGCTGGCGCTGGGCAACCTGGACGCGCGGCGCGACTGGGGCTTTGCCGGTGACTACGTGGACGCCATGTGGCGCATGCTCCAGCAGCCGTGGCCGGACGACTACGTGGTCGCCACCGGCGAGTCGCACTCGGTGCGTGAGTTCGTGGAGAAGGCGTTCGGGCACGTGAACCTGGACTGGCAGCGCCACGTGACGCTCGACGAGCGTTACCTGCGTCCGTCGGAGGTGGACCACCTGCACGGCGACGCGTCGAAGGCGCGCGAGAAGCTGGGGTGGAGCCCCAAGGTCTCCTTCGACGAATTGGTGACGATGATGGTCGACTCGGACCTCAAGCTCGCCGAACGCGAGGCGCGCGCCGGCCAGTAGTCAGCCGTATCCCGGGGCGTGGCCGGTAAGAGACTCGCGAGGGGTCGCCCCGACGCCCCGACGGCGAACTGGCCTCGTACGCTCGTCGCTCCTCCCGAAGCCGCCGGGAAACACGAACGCCCCTCGAACACGAGGGGCGTTGGCGTGTGACGGCGTCAAGAAGTGGTCGCACAGGGACTTGAACCCCGGACCTCTGGTATGTGAGACCAGCGCTCTAACCAGCTGAGCTATGCGACCGGTACCCGTCGGCGGCCGTGACCAGCGCCGCGCGAGGGATCGGTACGATAACGGGTCCGGCAGGAGGGTGGTAGTAGGGTCCTGGCTTTCGCGAGGTGCTGAACTCGGCGCGCCGGGCGGGCGGCCGCGCCGGAAGGCGAGCACACGAGGCTCGATACACGCACCGCCGCCCGGTTCGCGGACGGCGGTGCAATGGCGCGCGAGGCGCGGGATGGGCCCTCTGGGGCTCGAACCCAGGACCGACGGATTATGAGTCCGCTGCTCTAACCAGCTGAGCTAAGGGCCCGCGCCTGCAACGATACTCGCCAAACGGCGGCGCGGGTAGCCGGCGCGGGGGACAGCGAGCGCAGGCGGCGCCAGGCGCGGCTTACGACTCGCCAGCGTGAAGGTCGTACGCCTCGATGATCTCCTCCGGGGTGACCGTCGCGGCGCCGAGTTTTCCCACCTCGACGCCGGCGGCGAAGTTGGCGACCACGGCGGCTTCCATCGGCGTGGCGCCGGCGGCCAGCGCGGTTGCCAGGTACGCCGTGACGGTGTCGCCCGCGCCCACCACGTCGTACACCTCGCGTGCGGTGGTCGGGATGCGTTGCACCTGGCCGTCCGGGGAAACCAGCGCCATCCCGCGTTCGCCCAGCGTGAGGAGGAGGTGGCGGGCCCCCAGGCGCTCCAGCGTGTCGGGAAGGGCGCCCGCGTCGTCGAGGTGCACGGCCGCGCCTAACGCCGACTCCAGCTCCCGCCGGTTTGGCTTGAAGATGGTCGCCCCGCGATAGGCGAAGAAGTTGCGGAACTTGGGATCGACCACGATCGGGATCTCGCGCGCCAGCGCGCGGGCGATGGCGTGCCGGATCACCTCGGGGACCAGCACTCCCTTGTTGTAGTCCTCCAGCACCAGCGCGTCGGCGGTCGCCAGCACGCGGTCCAGCGCCGCCAGAACGCGCGACACCTCGTCGCCTGCCAGGTCGCCGTCGTCCTCCTCGTCGAACCGCACCACCTGCTGCGCGCGGGCCACCAATCGCGTCTTGGTCGTCGTGGGGCGCCGTACGGCGATCAGCGCGGAATCGTCGGAGCCGATCTCGAGCAGCATGCGGCGCAGGCGCTCGCCTCCCTCGTCGCTCCCGATCGCCGCCACCAGCGTCCCGGTGGCACGAGCCGCGGCCACGTTCTGCGCAACGTTCGCCGCCCCGCCAAGTGCATGCTTGCGCTCGCGCACCCGCACCACCGGAACCGGCGCCTCGGGTGAGATGCGATCGACGTCGCCGCGCAGGTACACATCGAGCATGGCGTCGCCAACGATCGCCACGCGCCGACCTGGGATGCGCCCCAGTAGCTCCACCAGCCGAGTGCGGGACAGGTGAGAGGCGGGCGATGAGACGGCGGGGGTGCCGCGCGGCGTGTGGCCGGCCAATTCGCGAGAGGAGGTCATGGCGGGGGAAGCTAGGAGGGCATATCGGGAAGGGTCAACGATCCCCATCCGGTGCAGTGCGCCGATTATCTTCCGCACCACCTCCCGCCACCGGCTCGCCCGGTGTCCCTCCCATGCGCGATCGGATGCATTCCTACCAACTCGATGTCGTCGTGTCTCGCGGCTCCGCGATCGAGTCGCGGCACCGGGTGCACGCCGCTGTCTGGGATGCTTCGGCGGGACTCATCGGGAGCGCGCGCGATCCGTTCCTCGTCTCACCGTGGCGCTCGTGCGCCAAGCCGTTCCAGGTCCTCCCCTTCCTCGAGACGGGCGGCTTTGACGAGTTGGTCTGGGGCGACGACGAGCTGGCGCTCGCCTGCGCGTCGCACGGCGGCGAGCCGGAACATGTGGTGGTCGCCCGCCGCATGCTGGAGTCGATCGGCATGGAGGAAGGGGACCTGGCGTGCGGGCCGCATGAACCGCTGTCGCGGCGCGGCGCGCGCATCGCGCGCGAGGCCGGGCACGCCCCCGGACGCCTGCACAACAACTGCTCGGGGAAGCACGCGGCCATGCTCGCCCGCGCCCACGTGTCCGGATGGTCGACGCACGGCTACGAGCGCGATGGGCACCCTGTCCAGGCGTCGGTGCTCGAGTGCGTCGCGCGGTGGACCGGTGTCCCTTCCGACAAGATCGACCGCGCGGTGGACGGCTGCGGCGTTGTAGTCTTCGGGCTCCCGTTGGCCAACATGGCGCGCTCGTACGCGATGCTCGCTACCAGCGCCACGCGCGGCGACGAGCTTCCCTCGCGGATCGCACGGGCCATTCGCACGCGCCCCATGCTCTTTGGCGGTTCCGACCGCTTCGACAGCATGCTGGTGGAGGAGACCTCGGGGCGCGTGATTGCCAAGATCGGCGCCGAGGGAATCCACACCGCGGCGCTGCTCGAACAGGGGGTGGGGATGGTGGTGAAGGTCGAGGATGGCGCCACGCGCGCGCAGTATCCGGCGCTGCTCAAGCTGCTCCAGCTGCACGGCGCCCTCCCCGACACGCTCCCGCCGCGCCTGCAGGAGTTCGCGCGCACCAAGGTGAAGAACACGCGCAGCGAGGTGGTGGGCGAGGTGCGCGTCGTCGACGGATGAGGGACGGGCAAAGATGCCGCGCGCGATGATGTCACCTCGATGATGCCACCGCGATGATGCAACCGGATGGTACCGAGCGGAACGAAATGATGACGGGGGAGGCGCTCCCCCTGCCTACGATTCCGGGACTCGATGCAACACACGTCGCGCTCGTGCGGCTGGCGGCGGCCGTTGCGGCGGGGGGCGAACCGGCGGTGCGCGCTGCGTTGGCCCACGCGCATTCCGTGGTTCCCGCGGAGTGGGTCGAGGAGGTGATCCTGCAGTCGTACCTCTTTGCCGGCTTCCCGCGTACGCTCAACGCGGCACGCGAGTGGCGGCGGCTGTCGGGACGCGTCGCACCCGCCTCCGACGACGGCGAGCGCTTCGCCGATGCGGCGGCGTGGCACGCAGCGGGGGAGGCGACGTGTCGCGTCGTCTATGGTGCGACGTACGAGCGGTTGCGTCACAACATTCGTGCACTGCACCCGGCGCTGGATGCGTGGATGATCGTGGAAGGGTACGGAAAGGTCCTCTCGCGTCCGCAGCTCGACCTGCGGCGCCGCGAGCTGTGCATCGTGGCGGCGTGTGCCGCGGCGGGGCAGGACCGCCAGCTGCACGCCCATCTCCGCGGGGCGCTCAACGCGGGGGCCCCCGCTGGTGAAGTGGCGGGGGTGCTCGCCGCGGTCACCGACTTCATGGCGCCGGAGAATCCGGCGCGCTACCGCCTGCTCCTCGAACGCGTGGTGCACCAGGATGTTCATTGATCTCGTCGTCGTGAAGGTGGCCGCAGGGACCGGTGGGTCGGGGTGTGTCTCGTTCCGGCGCGAGAAGTTCTATCCCATGGGGGGGCCCGACGGCGGCGACGGCGGGCGCGGGGGCGACATCATCGTGAAGGCCGATCGTAACCTCGCCACGCTCCTCGACTACACCTACCGCGACCAGTGGACGGCGGAGCGCGGGCAGCACGGCATGGGGAGCAACAAGACCGGACGCTCGGCCGACGACCTCATCCTCCCTGTCCCCCCGGGGACGACGATTCGCGACCACGACAGCGGCGCCTATCTCGGCGAAGTCCTCGAGCACGACCAGCAACTCGTCGTTGCCAAGGGTGGGCGCGGGGGGAAGGGAAACACCTTCTTCGCCACCAGCACCCATCAGTCGCCGCGCGAATGGCAGCCGGGGGAGGAGGGCGAGGCGCGCACGCTGGAGCTGGAGCTCAAGCTCATTGCCGATGTGGGGCTGGTGGGGAAGCCTAACGCCGGGAAGTCGATGCTTCTCTCCGTCATCTCCGCGGCACGCCCCAAGATCGCCGACTATCCCTTCACGACGCTCCAGCCCAACCTGGGCGTCGTGGCGCTCAGTGACCACCGCACCTTTGTGGTTGCCGACATTCCGGGAATCATCGAAGGGGCGCACGAGGGGCGCGGGCTCGGGCTCCAGTTTCTCCGCCACATCGAGCGCACGCGACTCCTCGCCTTCCTCATTCCGATGGACGCCGAGGACTGGCAGGGGGAATACGACCAGCTTCGGCACGAGATCGAGCAGTACTCGGCGGAACTCGCCGGCAAGCCGCACTGCGTGATCTTCACCAAGCACGACTTGCTGGGGGAGGCATACATCCCGGAGATCCAGGCGCCGACTGCCTTCGGGCTCTTCTCCATCAGCGCGGCGGCGCGTCAAGGGCTCGATGCGCTCAAGGCCGCGTGGTGGACGCAGCTGCTGGAGATGCGCAAGGCGAGCGAGCGGCGCCCGGTGCGTGCAGGGGATGCGGCTGACGGTGACGACGTCGACCACTGACGGGGGCGCCGGGAGCGTTCGCGTTCAGCGGCGGGCGCCGGTCTTTTCCGCAGCCATCACGCCCGACGAGCGCATCGCGGCCATTGCGCTCACCGGTATTCGCGGACTCGGCGCCGCGCGCATCTCCATTCAGTTCCGCGGCAGGGAGCGGGAGGAGGGCGAGGGGCCGGGAACGGTGGGTGCTGCCGCCGGTGGCTCGGCGGACGCGCCCGACTCGGCGGGTGGCGCGCTACACGTGACGAACGGCGCCGACGATCGGCCTGTTGCAGCTGCCGGTGGCCTCGCGGACACGCCAGCGGCGTCGCCCACACCGTCGCCCACGCCGTCGGCCGTCCTTCGCGCCCTGGTCCCCGACGCTGCCGAGCGCGCGAGTCTGGTGGGGCGCGTGCAACGGCTCCTCGAGTCGTGCGAGGGGCGCGGCATTCGCATCGTCTCCTTCGTCGACCCGGCGTATCCGCCGTCGCTCTTCCACCTGGAGAGCCCGCCACCGCTCCTCTACACGTTAGGCGACCTGTCGATGACCGCCCGCCCCGCGGTGGCCATCGTCGGGTCGCGCCACGCCACGTCGTACGGCCTGCGCGTGGCCCGCGGCTTCGCGGCGCGTCTTGCCGAGCACGGGGTCTGCGTGGTCAGCGGGCTCGCGGCCGGTGTCGACGCCGCGTCGCACCTGGGGGCGCTCGATGCACGCGGCGCCACGATCGCGGTGCAGGGGACGGGGGTCGACGTCGCATATCCGCGCGCGCACGCGGCGCTGCACGCGCGCATTGCGCGCGACGGGCTGGTCCTCTCCGAACTCCCGCCGGGAAGGGGAGCGCACAAGGGCGCCTTCCCCAACCGCAACCGGATCATTGCCGCGCTGGCCGACGTCGTGCTCGTTGTCGAAGCGGGGCTCCCGTCGGGAGCGCTGGTCACCGCCGAGCGAGGGGACCAGATCAACCGCCCGGTGGGGGCCGTTCCCGGTCCCATCGATTCACCCATGTCGAGAGGTACCAACCAGCTCATTCGCGACGGCAAGCACTGCATCGCCTCGTTCGACGACCTCATGGCGTTGCTGGCGCTGTCGCCACGCGTGCTGTCGCAGGGGCTGCGCCTCACGCCGGTGCGCGGCGCGGCCTCGGCACCTGCGGGCGAGGGCGGCACCTCGCCAGGCGCAACCGCCGACGGCGGCGTGACGTCGGCATCGGGAACGCCGGGTTCCGTCGCGACCGGCTGGTCCGGCGATCCGGGCTCGCCGGAGGGGCGGCTGCTGGAGGTCCTCGCGCACGGCCCGCAAGGGAGCGATGACCTGGTGCGCGCCTGTGCGATGGCCCCGCGCGAGGTGGCCACGGCGCTCGCCACGCTGTCGCTGGTTGGACTCGTCGAGGTCGATGCCGTCGGCATGGTCCAGCGACTGGACCGGTCGCTGGAGTGGCGCGCGGGCGCAGCGCGATGAGCGACCGCGCGAGCCACCGCGCGAGCGAGCACGCGAGCGACGCGTCGACCGTAGCGGGTCGCGACGCGGCGCTGGCATCGCACAGTTTGTCAGGGCGCCTGCAAACGCCGGACGGCATTTCGTATCGCCACGTGTACGTGCACGTCCCGTTCTGCGCGCGCCGCTGCTCGTATTGCGACTTTTCGATCGCCGTGCGGCGCGTGGTCCCGGTCGATGACTTCGTTGCCGCGCTGGCGCACGAACTGCGCGCGCGCTTCGGTGCACCGAACGACGCCGGTGCAACGCTTCCCGCGTTGGACACGCTCTATCTCGGCGGCGGCACCCCCTCACGGCTGGGGGGCGAAGGGGTAGCGCGCGTGATCGCGCTCGTCACGCGTCATGCGGCGCTCGCGCCGGGCGCCGAAGTCACCGTGGAAGCCAATCCCGAAGATGTAACCCCGGCCGCCGTGGCGTCGTGGAGGGAGGCCGGCGTGAATCGCGTCTCACTCGGCGTGCAGAGCTTCGACGCTTCGGTCCTGGCGTGGATGCACCGCACGCACGACGTCGCCGCGGTCCACGCCGCGGCGCGAACGCTGGCGGAGCAGGGGATCACGAACTGGTCGCTCGACCTGATCTACGCCCTCCCACGTGAACTGGCGCGGGACTGGGGGAAGGACCTCGACCAGGCCATCGCGCTTCGACCGGCGCACATTTCCGCGTACGGGCTCACGGTGGAGCAGGGGACACCGCTCTCGCGATGGCGTGCGCGCGGCGGGGTGCATGACGCGAGCGAGGAGCGCTACGAAGCGGACTTTCTCCTCGCGCACCAACTATTGGCGGCGGCGGGCTACCTGCACTACGAGGTGTCGAACTGGGGGGCGCCCGGGCTGGAGTCGCGTCACAACTCGTCGTATTGGCGGGGCGTCCCGTATCTCGGGCTCGGGCCGGCGGCGCACGGATTCGACGGCGACACGCGCCGATGGAACGTGCGCGACTTCGTCCCCTGGCGCACGACGGCAATGGTGCAGCGCGACCCCATTGGCGGCTCGGAGACCCTCACGGCGGAGCAACGGGCGCTGGAGGAGGTGTACGTTGGCCTGCGGACGCTGCAGGGAGTGCCGATGCTGGAAGGCGACGAACCGCTGGTGTCGCGCTGGATCGCGGAGGGGTGGGGGGAGCTGCGTGAGCAACGGTTGGTGCTGACGCCGCACGGTTGGCTTCGCCTCGATGCCATTGTCGCTGCCTTGACTGAGCATCGAAGTCGTTACTAGGTTTGGACTTATGGCGTCACCCGAGTTGTCGGACCGCGAACGGCGCGTCCTCGAGGCGGTCATTCAGAGCTACGTCGAAACGGCGGAGCCTGCCGGGTCACGCACCATCTCCAAGCGGTTCGGCCTCGGCGTTTCGCCGGCCACCATTCGCAACACCATGAGTGACCTGGAGGAGAAGGGGTACCTCTACCATCCCCACACCTCCGCAGGGCGCATTCCCACCGACATCGCCTATCGGCTGTACGTCGACTCGCTGATGCATGCGCAATCAGTTTCGCGCGCCGAGGCCGATCGCATCTCCGAGCACCTGTCGCACGGCGGGGCGTCGGCCATCGAGGCGATCCTGCGCAAGGCGGCGCAGTCGCTGTCGATCGTGACGCAGGAACTCGGGGTGGCGCTCGGCCCGAAGCTCGACAACGCCGTGCTGCAACGGCTGGAGCTCATCCGCGTCTCCAACGAGCGGCTCCTTCTCGTCCTGACGCTGGGCGGCGGCGCGATGCGGACGATCTTCGTGGAGGTGGATTCGCAGATCGCCGAGTCGGCGGTGGCCGAGGTGATGCTCGTCCTCAACGAGCGACTGGCGGGGCTGTCGCTGCGCACGATACGCGCGACGTTAGGCGAGCGGCTGCGCGACTCTGGCGGGCGTGCGGGCGTGCACGAGCTGCTCAACGTCTTCGTGCAGGAAGGGGAGACGCTGTTCGACGTCCCGGCGGCGGGTGATGACGAAGGGGTGGTGCTCGGGCAGGCGTCGGTGCTTGCCGAGCAGCCGGAGTTCAGCAGTGGGGCGGGAATGCGCCGATTGCTGGCGCTCACGGAGACGCGGGCGCAGCTGGGGCAGCTGTTGCGCGGACGTTCGGCGTCGCCGGGGATCTCGATCACGATCGGGAACGAACATGGCGATCCGCGGCTCGAGAGTTTCACGATCGTGACGGCGGAGTACCGGGTGGGGGCGCTCAACGGCGTGATCGGGGTGATAGGCCCGACGCGCATGCCGTACGACAAGGTCATTGCGCTGGTGCGGCACACGTCGCTCCTCGTCTCCGACATTCTTCATTAAGGCAGCCGACGGATTCATGGCCGATTTCTACACGACGCTTGGCGTCGCGCGTGGTGCGTCCGACGACGAGGTCAAGCAGGCTTACCGACGGTTGGCCACCAAGTGGCATCCCGACCGCAATGGCGGTTCGAAGGAGGCGGAGGAGAAGTTCAAGGAGATCACCGAGGCGTACGACGTGCTGCGCGACGCCGACAAGCGCGCGGCATACGACCGGTACGGCGAGGCCGGGTTGCGTGGCGCGGCGGGTGGTGGGGGCTACCACCACGTGGACCTGAGCGAAGCGCTGAACATCTTCATGAAGGATTTCGGCGCATTTTCAGGTTTGGGCGACTTCTTCCAGCAGGGGGGGCGGCCTCGCGGGGGGGCGCGCACCGGCCAGGACGTCAAGATCACCGTCGAGCTTACACTGGCCGAGGTGGCGTCGGGCGTGACGAAGACGTTCACCGTGAAGCTCCTCGATGCGTGCGACAAGTGCGCCGGGAGCGGTGCCGAGCCCGGGACCAAGCCGCAGACGTGCCACACGTGCGCCGGCTCGGGCGAGGTGCGCCGGGCACAGCGCTCCTTCTTTGGTCAGTTTGTCTCGGTGGTCCCGTGCCCGATGTGCTCGGGCGAGGGGGTCGTGATCACGGCGCCCTGCAAGAAGTGCAAGGGCGAGGGGCGGGTGCGCGGGGAGCACACCATTCCGGTGCAGATCCCGGCGGGTGTGTCGTCGGGGCAGTACATGACGTTGCGCGGGCTGGGGAATGCGGGGCCGCGCGGCGGCGGGCGCGGCGACGTGCTCGTCGTCTTCGAGGTGGTGGACGACCCGCGCTTCGAGCGTGACGGTGAGGACCTGTACACCGAGGTGCTGGTGTCGTACCCGCAGTTGGTGCTGGGGGCCGATGTCGACGTGCCGACGGTGACGGCGACGATGTCGGTGCGCATCCCGGCGGGGACGCAGAGCGGGCACGTGCTGCACCTGCGCGGGCGCGGGCTGCCGCGCGTGAACTCGTCAGGCGTGGGTGACCTGCACGTGCGCGTGCAGCTGTGGACGCCCGATGGCGTGTCGCGCGAGGAGGAGGAGCTGCTCAAGCGGCTCCAGCAGCTGCAAGGCGCGCCGCCCGAGCAGGGGCGCGCCAAGGGCTTCTGGACCAAGATGAAGGAAGCGTTAGGCGCGTGACCTGGACCTCGTTGCGGGTCCGCGCGCCGGGTCAACTGGAGGCGGCGTCTTCGGCGCTGTTCGCGGCCGGGGCGCAAGGCGTGCACGAGGACGGGGCAACGCTGGTCACGCACTTCCCCCCCGAGGCCGACGTCGCCGCGGTCATCCGACAGGTGCAAGCCGCCGTCCCCGGCGCCACCTGCGAGACCTCGGCCACCGAGCCGGTCGACTGGTCGGTGCACTGGCGCGACAAGCTCCACGCGCAGCAGGTGGGCAGGCTCGTCATCGCTCCCACATGGCTCGCCGACCAGTACGACGCGGCGACCACGGTGGTGATCGATCCGGGGATGGCGTTCGGCACCGGCGACCACGCGACCACGCGCGGCGCCGCGCGCCTCATGCAGGAGCTGGTGCACCCCGGGCTCGTCGTCGCCGACCTGGGCGCGGGGAGTGCCGTGCTCTCGATCGTCGCCGCCCGGCTCGGCGCGTCGCGCGTTTTCGCCATCGAGTACGACGCGGATGCCATTCCCAACGCCGAGGACAACGTCAGGCGCAACGACGTGGAAGCGGTCGTGCATGTGTTCGAGGGCGACGCGACCGTCTTCCTCCCGCTCATCGCCCCCGTCGACGTGATCGTGGCCAACATCATCTCGTCGGTGCTGGTCGAGCTGCTCCCCGCCATGCGGTCGGCGCTGCGCCCGGGCGGGCACGCGGTGCTGGCGGGGATCCTCGTCGAGGAGAAGGAGTTCATGCTCGAGGCGCTGCACTCCGATGGTTGGCGCCTGGTGAACGAGATCGTGGAGGAGGCCTGGTGGAGCATCTCGATCGCCCGGGCGTAGCGACCTTCTACGTCCCCGACGAGCCGTTCGCCGTCGGCGTCTCCGCGTCGTTAGGCGATGGGGTGCTGCACCATGTGCGGGTGCGGCGGCTGGGGATCGGCTCGCGCGTCGCGATGCTCGATGGGGCGGGGAACCGCGCCGAGGGAACGCTCGTCCGCATCACCAGGACGGCGGCAACGGTCGAAGTGGAACGCGTGGATCACGTGCCGCCGCTGCCGCCGGTGCACCTGCTGGTGCCCATCGCCGATCGCGACCGCATGTTGTGGCTGGCGGAGAAGTGCGCCGAGCTCGGCGCCACGAGCTGGCGCCCGGTGCTCTACCGCCGCTCGCGCAGCGTGAAGCCGCGCGGCGAGGGACCCACCTTTGCGGGAAAGCTCCGGGCGCGCATGGCGGCGGCGCTGGAACAGTGCGGTGGGGCGTGGCTTCCAGCGATGTACCCCGAGGCGTCGCTCTCCCGCGCCCTGGGGGCGCTCCCGAGCGGTTCGCGCTTCGTGCTGGACGCCGCCGGGAGTGCCATGCTCGGTCATCGCGTCACGCCGCCGGTTACGGTGGCCGTGGGGCCCGAGGGTGGCCTGGAGGACGAGGAACTCGAGGAGTTCGACGCTGCCGGCTTTGAGCGCGCTGCGCTGGGCGGACACGTGCTCCGTTTCGAGACGGCGGCGCTCGCCGGATTGGCTGTCGCGCGCAGCGCCATCCAGGCAGGTGCGCTCACCACTGCACCTGTCCCCGCATCCACGGTGCGTTTCGCGCACGACACATCCCACCAACCGGCGGTCCGAGCCGCCACCGAGGCGACACGTGGCGACTGATTGCCTGTTCTGCAGGATCGCGAGTGGCGAGATTCCGGCAACGAAGGTGGCCGAGAACGATCACTGCATCGCCTTTCGCGACATCTCGCCCAAGGCGCCGACGCACATCCTCGTGATTCCGCGCGAGCACGTCCCCTCCCTCAACCAGGTGGATTCGGCGACGCTGGCCGGCGAGGTCCTGTTGATGGCGGCGCGCGTGGCGCGGGATGAAGGGATCGCCGAGTCGGGTTACCGTGTGACGCTCAACACCAACGGCGACGGCGGCCAGACGGTCTTTCACCTGCACGCGCACGTGATGGGCGGGCGCGCGATGCACTGGCCCCCCGGATGATCGTCGAGCGCACCACATCTCACGAGGCGGATTTGCATGTCAACGCTCCTTGAACGCGTCCAGTCGGAACTCACCGCGGCCCGCAAGGCGCAGGACAAGGCGCTCACGCTCCTCATTGGCACGCTGCTCTCGGAGATGAAGAACCGCGAGCTCGAGCTCAGGCGCGCGGTAACCGACGACGACGCGATCGAGGTGGTGCGACGCGCGATCAAGAAGCGCCGCGAGTCGATCGAGATGTATGAGAGGGGCGGTCGCCCGGAGCTCGCGGCGAAGGAGGCGGCAGAGGTTGTGATGCTCGAGCGTTATCTTCCGGCGCAGGTCGATCCGGACGAGATTCGCGCCGCCGTACGCACGGCGATCGCGAGCGGGGCGGCGAATGTGGGCGCGGTCATGGGCAAGGTCATGGCGGCCTTCAAGGGGCGTGCCGAGGGAGGGACGATCAGCGCGATTGCCCGCGAGGAGCTGGCCGCACTCGGCTGAGCGACGCCTCGCGCCGGCGTTTCGCCGCGCGCCTGCTGGCGCCCCGTCCGGGGACGCCCCATTCGGAGTGATTCGGAGATGAACGCGCACGCCCTCGCCGTCCTGCAGTTCGACAAGGTCCTCGACGTCGTGGCCGGCTTTGCCTCGTCGTCGGCCGGGGGGGCGCGCGTGCGTGCACTCGTTCCCGAATCGACACTCGAACGCTCGGAGCGGGAGTTGCTTCGCGTGGCGGCGATGCGGGCCATCGTCACGTGCGAGGAAGGGTGGGCGCCATTGCCGATTCCCGACGTGGAGCGTGCGCTGGCGCGACTTCGCATCGAGGGGACGCGCCTCGACGGGCGCGAGTTGCAGCAGGCGGGGGTGCTGTTGCGCTCGTCGCGCCTCACGGCCGATGCGCTCCGTTCGCCCCGTCGTCCGGCCGTCGCGCTGTCTGTCCTGGCGCCGCTGCGCGAGCGGCTGCACGCCAATCGCAAGCAGGAGGAGGAGATCGAGCGCGCGCTCGACGTCGATGGCTCGGTGCGCGACGACGCGTCGCCGGCGCTGCGGCGCCTGCGGCGCGAGCTGCGGAGCGCGCAGGGCGAGCTGGTGTCGCTGCTCGAGCGCATCATGCATCGCCTCGAGGGGCACCATCAGGTGCCCGATGCCTCGGTCACGGTGCGCAACGGGCGCTTCGTGATCCCGGTGCGGCGCGAGGGGCGCGGGGCGGTGGGGGGCATCGTGCACGACACCTCGGGGACGGGGGCCACGGTCTTCGTGGAGCCGCCAGCCGCCATCGAGGCATGCAACCGCATTCGCGAGTTGGAGTCGGAGGAGCAGCGCGAGGTGGACCGGATCCTCCTGGCGCTCAGCGACGGCATCCGTCCCGACCAGCCGCTCATGCGGGACTCGCTCGAGGCGCTGGTCATCCTCGACGCACTCTCCGCCCGGGCTCGTTATGCGGTGGCCGCGACATGCGGACAATCGCGCTTGCGCCCGGCGGGGACCGGGTTCCGCATCCTCGACGGGCGCCACCCGCTCCTCCTCGCGCAGGGCGTCCCGGTCGTCCCGTTCTCCCTCGAGATGGACGCGGCCGAGAAGACGCTCCTCATCTCCGGCCCCAACACGGGGGGGAAGACGGTCCTGCTCAAGGCGCTCGGCCTGATGTCGCTCATGCTCCAGGCGGGGATCCCGGCCCCGGTCGGTGACGAGAGCGAGGTGGCGATCTTCGACGACGTCTTTGCCGACATCGGCGACGAGCAGTCGATCGAGGCGTCGCTCTCCACGTTTAGTGCCCACCTCCGCAACCTGGGGGAGATCCTGCGCTCGGCGACACACCAGTCGCTCGTCCTCATCGACGAGCTGGGGTCGGGGACCGATCCCCTCGAGGGCGCGGCGTTAGGCGGCGCCATCCTCGAGGCGCTCACCACCCGCGGGGCAATGACGGTGGCCACGACGCACCTGGGGGCGCTCAAGGAGCTGGCGACCGAGGTGGGCGGGGTTGTGAATGCCTCGCTGCAGTTCGACGCCGTGGCGCTGGCCCCGACGTACCACCTCATCAAGGGAATCCCCGGGCGCTCCTACGGCCTCAGCATCGCCCGCCGGTTGCAGCTCCCGGACGACGTCCTCGCGCGCGCCGAGGAACGCATTCCCCAGGTGGAGCGCGACGTCAACGCGCTGCTGCAGAGCCTCGAGGCGCGCGACACGCAGCTCGCCGAGCGCGAGCGCGACGTGGCGGCGTCGCTCGCCAATGCGCAGGAGCGGGCACACCGCCTGGCCGAGCGAGAGAAGGCAGTGCGGGAGCGCGAGCGCACCCTGGAGCGCGAGTCGCGACAGGAAGCGCGGAAGTACCTGCTCGAGGCACGCAGCACCATCGAGAAGACCATCCGCGACCTGCGGAAGCGCAAGGACGACGCGGCGCTCGACGAAGCGGCGCGCACGGCGCGACAGCAGGTGGAGCAACTCGCCACGAAGCAGGGCGACCGTATCGAGCAGCTCGAGCGCGAGGCGACCAACCGGCAGCGACGCACCCCGCGCGCGCGCGACGAGGCGCCCCTTGCGGCTGGCGACTACGTGCAGGTGCTCCCGCTGGATGGCAAGGTGGCGCGCGTCCTCGAGCTGCGACCCACCGACGTCCTCGTCGCCCTCGGCTCCATGAAGCTTGCCTACCCGCGCGACCTGGTGCGCCGCGCCGCCCCGGAGCAGCGTCCCGCCGCGACGGCGGTGGCCTTTACCGGCGACCTCCCCGAAGAACATGTCCCCACGGAGGTCGACCTGCGCGGCCAGCGGATGTACGATATCGACGACATGCTCCTCACCGCGCTCGACGCCGCCATCAGGGCCGACCTCCGCTCCATGCGCATCATCCACGGCAAGGGGACGGGAGCGCTGCGCGACCGCGTGGCCGAGATGCTGCGCAAGGACACGCGCGTGAAGTCGTTCCGCCTCGGGCTGTGGAACGAAGGCGGCGCCGGCGTCACCATCGCCGAGCTGTGACCATCGTGCTGGCCGGGGCGTACCACCGCATGCGTCGGCATCAGGGGCGCGCGTGATTCCCGACGAGGAAGTCGAGCGCGTCCGCGAGGCCGCCGACATCGTGGCCATCATTGGCGAATACGTCCCGCTCAAGGGGCGCGGCGGCAACTTTCGCGGCCCGTGCCCCTTTCATCAGGGCGTCAACCGCAACTTCTCGGTCACCACCACCAAGGGAAAGTTCTACCACTGCTTCGTGTGCAAGGAGTCGGGCGACGTCTTCTCGTTCCTGCAGAAGCGGCTTGGAGTCGACTGGCCCACGGCGGTGCGCATGGTCGCCGAGAAGAGCGGGATCGAGCTGCACGAGACGCGCAGCCGGCGCGAGGGCCCCGACCCGCGCGAGCCGCTGTGGGAGGCAAATGCCGCGGCGCAGCAGTACTTCCAGCGCATCCTGTGGGAAGACGACCTGGGGGCACCGGCGCGCGACTATCTCGCGTCGCGCGAGGTGAGACGCGCCGTGGCCGATCGCTTCGGCCTGGGCTTCGCCCCCCGCGAGATCGGGCTCATGCGCGCCTACCTCAACTCGATCGGGATCGACGACGCGCGACTTCTCGAGGCGGGACTCCTGGTGAAGCGGGACGAGACGGAGGAACCGCGCCCGCGCTTTCGCAGCCGCCTCATCTTCCCCATCCACGACGTGAGCGGGCGCATTGCCGGTTTTGGCGGGCGGCTCATTGGCCCGGGGGAGCCCAAGTACCTCAACTCCGCCGAGTCGACGATCTACTCCAAGGGGCGATTGCTGTATCACCTGCACCAGGCGCGCAACGCGATCCGCAAGGCCGACCGCGCCATCGTGGTCGAGGGGTACTTCGACGCGTTGCGCCTGGCGGCGGCCGGGATCGAGTCGGTGGTCGCGCCGTTAGGCACGGCGCTCACCAGCGAGCAGGCGCAGCTCCTCACGCGCTACTCGCGGAACATCTACCTCCTCTACGACTCCGACCAGGCGGGGCTCAAGGCCACCTTCCGCGCCGGCGACGAGCTGCTGGCCGAGGGCGCGACCGTGCGCGTGGTCTCGCTCCCCGACGGCGACGACCCCGACACCTTCGTGCAGCATCGCGGCGGCGACGCGCTGGAGCGGCAGCTCAAGGACGCCATCGACGTCTTCGAGCGGAAGATCCAGCTCCTCGATCGCGCCGGCTGGTTCGCCGACCTCACGCGGCGCCGCTCGGCCGTCGACCGGCTCCTCCCCACCATCCGCGCCACGCGCGACCCGGTGATGCGCGACCTCTACCTCGCCCGTGCCAGCGAGGTCTCGCACGTGGGGCGCGACGTGCTGCAGCGCGAGGTGGAGGAGGGGGCCGCCGCCGCGCTCGACGTTAGGCGAGGCGGGGGCCGCGGCGGCACGCGCGACCCGCGCGCGCCGCTCGCGCCACGCTCGCGCTCGGACGACGACGGGCCGCCGCCGCTGGAGGACGGCGACTACGGTCAACGCGAGTGGTCACCGGAGTCGGGGCAGCCGCGCGGCTTCGAGCGCGGCGGCGAGCGTGCGGGAGGCGGATCGTCGTCGGGCGGGTCGTTCAAGGGACGCGGGAGGTTCAGGCGCCCCTTCCAGTCGCGCGACGACGTGCCGCGTGAACCGCCGCCGCGCCCCGTGCGCGGACGGGTCGTTGCCGTTGGCGCGGAGCGCTACCTCATCACCGCGATGCTCCGGTCGGCCGCGGCAATGGAGCGCATCCTCGAACGGCTCGGCAGCGACTCGTTTCGAGAACCGCGACTGCGGATGATCTTCGAAGCATTGCGCGACATTGGGTCGAATGAGCACGTTGACCAGGTGGCGGAACGCCTGCCACCCGAAGCGGTCGCGCTCATGGATGAGCTGGTGGCCGAGCCGGACGCGATCCAGAACCTCGATCGCACGGTGGAGGATTCGCTGGCGCGCCTCGAGGAGCGCCGGCTGCAGGAACGGAACCGCGAGATCGATCGCCTCATCTCGCTCGCGACCGATGAGGAGAAGACGGCACTGATCACGGAGAAGCGGGAGAATGCGCGCCAGATCGTCGAGCTGGCCGCGCTCCGCTCCAGCAGCTAGCCGAGTGCCATCGCGCCAGCGGACGCCGGCGCTCCGGCCGTCAGGTGCACGCACCGGCGCGCCGGTCGGGAGGGAGCGGGGTGGTAGTCGCACGACGTGAACGCACGCCCACGTGGCGTGGGGCGCCGGACGCCCCCGCGCCCGAGAACCCGGAGGACCTGTGCACGCGGAGCTGGTAGCGCTGTTGGAGTTGCAAGCGGACGACGATGTCGTCGAGGGAATCATGGCGCAGATCGACGGCATTGCCCCTCGACTGGCCGCACTCGATGCCGCCCGCGCCAAGGCGGCGCGGCAGGTCGAGATCACCCAGGCGCAACTGGGCGACGCCGAGCGCAAGCAGCGCGAGGTCGCGCACCTCGTCGCCGAGCACCGGCAACGCGTGGAACGCAACCAGCACCAGCTGGACCTGGTGAAGAACATGCGCGAGGCCACGGCGGCCACGCAGCAGGTGGAGTCGGGCAAGCGCATGCTGAGCGAGGGGGAGCAGGGGCTGCGCGACGCGGAGGAGATGGCGAACGGCATTCGCAACGCGCTCGACGCGCACCGCGCGATCCTCGAGGAGTTCGACGCCACCCAGGACGCCAAGCGCACCGCCATTCACGACGAGCGACAGGCGCTGGACGTGCAGCTGGCGGAGGCGCAGGGCAAGCGCGCGGCTGCCGCGGCCCGTGTGCCGGGCTCGATGCGCGGCATGTACGAGAAGATTCGCGCACGGCGCCGGTCGCAGGTGGTCTTCGCCGTGACGCATGGCGCCTGTGGCTCGTGCGACACGGCAATTCCCGTGCAGCGCCGCACGCAGATGGTGTCCAAGGGGACGCTGGAGCTGTGCGAGGGGTGCGGAATGCTCCTGTATGCAACGGAATGATCCGCACGTTGGCTGGACCGCGCGTACCGTGAGGCCATGACCGCCCCCGCTCCATCCTCACGCCCCGCCCCCCGCGACGCCGCCTCCGCGCCGGCGCGCGCGCGCATCGCGCCGCGATGGCACCACCCGCAGGCGCCCGACGCGACGCTGGTCCACACGCTGGAGGACGCCCTCAAGCTTCCGCCCATGGTGTGCGAACTGCTCGCGGCGCGTGGTTACGCCGATCCGGAAGACGCCAAGCGATTCCTGCGCCCGCGCCTCGAGCAGCTCCACCCGCCAGGCGCAATGCTGGGCATGGATGCGGCCGTCGATCGCCTGGCGCGGGCCATCCGCGGCGGTGAGGTGATCCTCGTCCACGGCGACTACGATGTCGACGGGATCTGTTCGACGACGATCATGGTGCGCGTCATTCGCCACCTGGGGGGGACGGCGGTCCCGTTTCTCCCGCACCGCATGACCGACGGCTACGACCTGGGCGACGCCGGGGTACGCGCGGCCATCGACGCGGGTGCGTCGGTCGTCCTTACCTGCGACTGCGGCACCAGCGCGCACGAGGCGATCGACCGCCTCACCGCGCGCGGCATCGACGTCATCGTCTCGGACCACCATCTCCCCAGCCGGCCGGTCCCCTCGTGCCTCGCGGTCCTCAACCCGCGCCAACCCGGCTGCGCCTACCCCGACAAGGACCTCTGCGCGGCGGGCGTGGCATTCAAGATCGCCATCGCCCTGCTGCAGGCCTTTGGGGCGAGCGAGCACGTGGCGTTGCACCTGCTGGACCTGGTGGCGCTGGCCACCATCGCCGACGTGGCCCCGCTGCGCGGTGAGAACCGGATCCTCGTCCGCTTCGGCCTCAAGCTCATGGCGGAATCGCGCCATCCCGGGCTGCAGGCACTCATGGACGCCGCCGGCCTCGATCGCCAGGCGCTCACCGCTGGGCGCGTCGGCTTCATCCTCGCGCCGCGCCTCAACGCCGCGGGGCGCATCGGGAACGCCATGCGCGGCGTGGAACTCCTCCTCACGCGCGACCAGGGGGAGGCGAACCGGATCGCACGCGAGCTCGAGGAGATGAATCGCGCCCGACAGGAACTCGACCGCGCCACCCTCGACGCCGCGCGCCGCATGGCCGACCGCCTCGACCTGGACGAGACGTGGGGGATCGTCCTCGGGGCCGAGGGATGGCACCCAGGCGTGATCGGCATCGTGGCGTCGCGCCTGGTCGAGGAGCTGGCGCGCCCGGTGATGATGGTGGCCTTCGAGAACGGGCTTGGCAAAGGATCCGGTCGGTCGATCAGCGCCTTCGACCTGCACGCCGGGCTCACGGCGTGCCAGGACCTCCTGGTACGCTACGGCGGGCATCGCGCCGCCGCCGGCATCACGATCCAGGGCGATCGGCTCGAGGCATTTTCCGCGCGGTTCAATGGCGTCGCGCGCGAGCGGTTGACCGCCGACGACCTCGTCCCGCGCGTGCGCGTGGACGTGGAGATCCCGCTGGATGCGGTGACGAGCGACCTGGAGGCGCTGCTGCGCCACTTCGAGCCGTTCGGCGTGGGAAACCCCGCGCCCGTCCTGTCGTCGCGTGGCGTGCGCCTGGCGACCGTGCCGCGCACGGTGGGGCAGGGGGGGCTCAAGTTGCAGCTGGCGCGCAGCGGAGGGATGCTCGAGGCAATCGGTTGGGGAATGGGCGACCTGGCGCGCGCCCTGTCGCCGCACGCCCCCATCGACGTCGCCTTCCGCCTCGAGCGCGACAGCTACGGCGGCACGTCGCGCCTCGTGGCGCGCCTGGCCGACGTGCGCGCCTAACGCCGCGTGCGCATCATTGCCGGCCGATGGCGCGGGCGAAGCATCAAGGCACCGCGTGACGCACGGGTGCGCCCCACGGGCGATCGCGCCCGCGAGGCCTGGATGAGCATCCTCCACCCCGAACTCCCCGGGGCGCGCGTCGTCGACCTCTTCGCCGGCTCCGGCGCCCTGGGGCTCGAGGCGCTCTCGCGCGGCGCGGCGCACTGTGACTTCGTCGAGATCGCTCCCGCTTCGCTGCGCGCCATCCGCGAGAACAGCGAGGCGCTGGGCGTCGGCGCCGGCGAGTTGGACGTCCACCGTACCGACGCGATCCGCTTCGTGCAACGCCTCGGCGCGCACGCCTACGACATCGCCTTCGCCGACCCGCCGTACAACCTCGCCCTTGCCCCTCGCCTCGCCGAGGCATGGCTCGCCGTTCCATTCGCCGGCGTCCTCGGCGTCGAGCACGACGTCCACGAAGCGATGCCCTCGGGCGGTGAGACGCGAAGCTACGGCGGCACCGCCGTGACGCTCTATCGTGCCCAGCCACGCCACGCGTTGCACCTCGTGCCTGACGCGTCCGCGCTCGACGGTTAGAATTCCGCGTCACGCCCCCTTACCTCTGAGCGCATGCCTCGCATCGCGATCTACGCCGGCTCGTTTGACCCCATCACCCGCGGTCACGAGGACCTCATTCGCCGGAGCCTCTCCTTCGTCGATCGCCTGATCGTCGCCGTGGCGATCAACGTCTCCAAGCAACCGCTCTTCAGCTTCGAGGAGCGCGCGGGCTTCATTCGCACGGCTGTGGGCGACGACCCGCGCGTCGAGGTGCACCAGTTCCAGGGACTCCTCGTGGACTTCGCGCACCAGATGGGGGCACGCCTCTTCATCCGCGGGCTGCGCGCCGTGAGCGACTTCGAGTACGAGTACCAGATGGCGCTCATGAACCGCCACCTGTCGTCGGAGCAGGAGACCGTGTTCATGGTGCCATCACTCGATACCACGTACATCAGCGCCTCGCTCGTGCGCGAGGTGGCGCGCTTTGGCGGGAAGCTGGAAGGGCTGGTGCACCCGGTGGTGTCGGCAGCGCTACGCGAGAAGTTCGCGACCCGTTAGGCATGGCCGCCGTTCCCCCGTTCCTCGACACCATGCGCCGGCGTGCCTCGCAGCAACCGGCGCGCATCGTCTTTCCCGAGTCCGGCGACCCGCGCGTGCTCCACGCGGTCCGCGTCCTCCAGGAGGAACGGATCGTTCGCCCCGTCCTGGTGGCGGCGAGCGACGCCGATCGCGGCGCCCTATTCGCGCTCGAGGGAATCGGCGTCGAGGTGATCGATCCGGCCAGCGACCGGCGCCGCGCGCGTGCGGCGGCGTCGCTCGCCGAGCGACGCCGCGGACGTCCGCTCACACCCGAGGAGGGCGAGGCGCTGGCCACGACGCCGCTCCTCTTCGCCGACGATCTCGTCAGGCACGGCGACGTGGACGGCTGCGTGGCCGGGTGCGTGCTCACCACCGCCGACGTCCTGCGCGCCGCGCTCTGGCTCATCGGGCCGGCCGACGGCGTGAAGACCATCTCCTCGGCGTTCTACATGGACGTGGCCCCGTTTCGCTCGGACCAGCGCGAGGTCCTCACCTTCACCGACTGCGCCGTCATCCCCGTCCCCACGCCGGAGCAGCTCGCCGACATCGCGCTGGCCGCGGCGGCCGACCGGGCTCGTATCGTGGGCGACACGCCAATCGTCGCATTCCTGTCGTTCAGCACGATGGGGAGTGCGACGTCGCCGTCGGTGGAACGCGTGCGTGAGGCGCTCGCCCTCGTGCGCCAGCGCGCGCCGGGAGTCGCTGTCGATGGAGAGCTGCAGGGCGACGCGGCGCTCATGGCCGCCGTCGCCGCTCGCAAGGCACCGGGGAGCGCGGTGGCGGGGCGGGCGAATGTCCTCGTCTTTCCCACGCTCGACGCCGGGAACATCGCCTACAAGCTGGTCGAACGCCTGGCGGGCGCGGCCGCGATCGGGCCGATCCTGCAGGGGCTCGCACGCCCCTGCAATGACCTGTCGCGCGGCGCGTCAGCCGACGACATTATCAACGTGGCTGCGGTCACCGCCCTTCAGGCGCGCAATCCCGCCGCTGGGCGCGGCGTACCCCTTGGAGAATCCGCATGAGCTTTGCAATCAAGAAGCAGGGTGCTGTGTGCATCGTCGACGTGGAGGGGCAGCTCATCGTCGGGAATCGTCAGGAGCTCAAGCAGAAGGTGCTCGATGAGCTCGAGCGCGGAGAGCGCAAGTTCCTCGTCGACTTCAGCCAGACGGGGTACATCGACAGTTCAGGGCTGGGGGTGCTGGTCTCGCTTTCGAAGAAGATCCGCGAGGCGGGCGGCGAGTTGCGCCTGGCGAACCTCAACGACGACCTCAAGACGCTGTTCGAGCTCACCAAGCTCGATACGCTCTTCCAGATCTCGGTCAATCGCGACGACGCGCTCAAGACGCTCTAGCGCAGGCGCGAGCGCGCCCTGCCGCCACGGTCCCGGCCCCGTCCGGTGTCCCAACCCCGATCTCTCGCCGCTGCGGCGGGCGGTGCGCGCGTGACGCCAGGGGCGCCGCGCGCGTTTCTCATGAGATGACCGAACCCGCCGATCGTTTCGCCTTCGGCTCACTCCCCGACGAGACTGGGCTCCCGCCGGGGCTCCCTCTCGACGTGCGCATCCCCTCCGACGTGCGCTATATCGAGGGGGTCGTGGGGGTGGTGGCGCGCACCTGCGCGGCGCTGGCGTTCCCGGCGCGAGCCGTCAACCTGCAGGTGCCGGTGGCGCTCACCGAGGCGCTGTCCAACGCGATCCTCTACGGCAACGGCGCCGATACCTCCAAGCGCGTGAGGATTCGCGCCCTGATCGATGAACGGGCGCTCGTCATGGAGGTCTACGACGAGGGGAGCGGCTTCGACCTCACCGCCTGCCTCCACGACCCCACCGATCCGGAACAGCTCGAACGCGAGGATGGTCGCGGCCTCTTCCTCATGACGCGCCTCATGGACCGCGTGGAGCGCTTCTCCGACGGCGGCAACGTGGTCCGCCTCACCCTGCACCGGTCATGAGGGAACTCGTCGCCATCCTCGACCGATTCGAGGACGTGACCGGCGTCAAGGCCGTAGTCTGGACGCGCTCCGGCGACCGGGCTCCCATCGTCCCCGAGTACGGGGAGTGGAACGAGGCCGCCCCACGCGTCCTCGAACTCCTCGCCCCCGGCGCTCCGCCGGCCGAGATCGAGACGGACGACGGGATCCTCCTCGCCGGCGCCGTTCCCGGCCCGCGCCGCGCCTGGGTCAGCGTGGGGCCCTGCACGGGGCAGCGCAGCGAGCCAGCGGCCTGCCTCGAGTTCCTGCTCCCAATCGTTGGTCACTTCTTCCAGTCGGCGCTGGAGGTGGAGCACGCGGCGTACGAACTCGCCGAGCGGTACGAGGAGATCAACCTCCTCTACACCACGAGCGAGATTCTCGGGCGCACCGTCTCGCTGGAGGAGGCGGCGGCGCGCATCCTCGAGGAAATCTGCGAGACCGTGGGAGCGCGCCGCGCCGCGATCCTCGTGCACGATCGCGTCACCGACACGCTGCAGGTGGTGACCGCGCTCGGCTTCGAGGCCGCCGACGCCCCGCCCATCGGGACGCAGGACCCCCACGCCGTCTCGGCCAGGGTGTTTCGCGAGCAGCGCGCGCTCATCCTCGAGCCGGGGGAGTATCCGTGCGAGGCCGAGTCGTTGTACCGCAAGGGCGGGCTCCTTTCGGTCCCGATCCTGTGGACCAACCCCAACCCCCACGGCGCCATCCCGTTAGGCGTGGTGAACCTCTCCGAACGCCGCACGGGTGAGCCGTTCAGCGCAGGCGACGAGAAGCTCGTCACCGCCATCGCCACGCAGATCGGGACGGCGATCCAGAACGCGCGCCTCGTCCGATCGTCGCTCGCCCAGCAGCGCTTGCAGCAGGAAATGCAGCTGGCTAACGATCTGCAGATGAAGCTCCTCCCCGACACGCGCCTCTTTGCGCCCGAGGCGCTGGTGTCGGCGCGCGTGGTCCCGGCCGACAGCGTGGGTGGCGACTTCTATCACCTGTTCCGGCTCGGCGATGGGAAGATCGGGGTGATGATCGGCGACGTCTCCAGCCACGGCTATCGTGCCGCCCTCATCATGGCGCTCGTCATGAGCGCTTCCTCCATCCACGCGCAGGCCAGCGACGATCCCGCCGTCATGCTCAACGCCCTGCTCGCCACGCTGCGTGAGGAGCTGGAGAGCACCGAGATGTTCATCTCGATCTTCTACGGCGTTCTGGACCCGCGGCACGCGACGATGCGATACGCCAACGCCGGGCATCCGCATGCCTTCGTCATGGACGCCGCCGGTGAGGTGGAGCGGCTCGCGGCGCTCGACCCGCCGCTCGGGATGAGTGCGCAGCACCCCTCGGGCAGGGAGCGTCCCTGGGCGCCCGGCACCGATGTCCTGCTCCTCTTCACCGATGGCATTGCCGACGCGCGCAACCGCCTCGACGTGCGACTGGGGGAAAAGCGCGTGCTGGACGTGGTGAAGGCGACGCGCACCGAGCACCCGGACGTGATCGTCGAACGCGTCTTCGGCGCGCTGCGTGCGCACGCCGGCGAGGCGATCCGGCGCGACGACCTCACGCTGCTCGTGGCGCGCACCTGAGCGCGAGCGCCCCCTTCACGGCGCGCCGCTAGCTTTCGGGATGCCGCAACGACCGTCGCTTCCGCCGGCGCGCAAGCGCCTCGGGCAGCACTTCCTCACCGATCGCACGGCGCTCGAGCGCATCGTGCAGGCAGTCGATCCGCGCCCTGGCGAGACGATCGTGGAGATCGGCCCGGGGCGGGGAGCGCTCACCGACCTCCTCGCGCAGCGCGCGGAACGCCTGGTGTGCGTGGAGGTCGATCCGCTGCTCGTCCCCGTCTTGCGGGCGCGATACGCCGACCGCCCGCATGTCTCGATCGTCGAAGGCGACGTGCTCGACGTGGAGCTGCCGTCGCTGGCACCGGGGGCGTGGGCGCTGGTGGGAAACGTCCCGTACTACATCACCACCCCCATCATCTTCCAGGCGCTGCGCTCGCCCCGGCCGTTGCGCATGGTCTTCCTGGTCCAGCGTGAGGTAGCGGAGCGTGTCGCCGCCCCGCCCGGGAGCGAGGCGTACGGCGCGCTCTCGGTCAACGTGCAGGCGCTGGCCAGCGCCGAGGTGGTGGCGAGGGTCCCGGCCGGTGCCTTCCATCCGCGCCCCAAGGTCGACTCAGCCATCCTGCGGCTGGTGCCGCGGCCCGACCCGGTGGTGCGGCCCGACGAGGAGGCCGCCTTCGCGCGCATGGTGCAAGCGGCCTTTGGCCAGCGCCGCAAGCAGATGCGGCGCGTGGTGCGCGAGCTGTTCTCCCTGGGCGCCGCCGAGGCGGAGGCGTTGCTGGCGAAATGCGCGATCGACGTGGCCGTGCGCCCGGAGACGCTCTCGAGCGAGGAATTCGCGCGCGTCCTGCGCGCCGGCGCTGCTGTGAAGGGTTAGGGGCGGGCGGAACGACTCAGGCCGCGCCGTCGACGCCGTTGCGGTCGCGATTGGCGAGGGCGTAGCTGAGCCCCTCCAGCTCCATCGCCATGTTCACGTTGCGCACCGTCACCTCGGCCGGCAGCTGCAACTGCACGGGGGCGAAGTTGAGGATCGCGCGGACGCCGGCGGCCGCCAGCCGGTCGGCTACCTGCTGCGCCTGCGGCCCCGGGACGGTGAGGACCGCGATGTCGGGCTGTTCGAGCGAGAGGTCTCCCTCCAGCACCGCGATGTCGCGCACGATCTGGTCTTCCCACCGCGTGCCGATCTTGCGCGGATCGGCGTCGTAGACCGCCATGACGTGGAAGCCGCGCTGCTTGAAGCCGCGGTACTGCGCGAGGGCGGTCCCGATCTTCCCGGCACCGATGATCATCACGCGCCACTCGCGGTCGAGCCCCAGGATGTCGCGCAGCGCCGCGGTCAGTTCGGCGGCCGGGTATCCCAGGCCGCGCTTGCCGAACGAGCCAAAGAAAGAGAGGTCCTTCCGTACCTGCGCCGACGTGGTTCCGCCGCGCCGCGCCAACTCCTCGCTGGAGATGGTGAGCATGCCGCGCTGCACCGAATCCTCCACGAAGCGGAGGTAGACGGAGAGGCGTCGGACGGTGCTGTCGGCGATACGTTTCACAGTGGGTGATGCTTGTGAATTCGTTCACAAACTAAACCCTCCCCACATCCCCCACCAGCCAAACTGAGCCCGCACGCGGGGAAAGCACGGTCGAAGCAGTCGCGCCGACGCGTGAGCGCGCGCTCGGCGCGAGAGCGCGCACTCGGCGCGAGAGCGCGCACTCGGCGCGCGCCGTGGGCCCGGGTGCTCGATACGGCGCCAGCGTGGCGGCGGCGGTGCGCGGACTCTCCCCCCCGCGCGCGCCGTCACGGGGACGCGGAAACGGCTTACCTTGTCGCGATGCGCGGTTCCCTCGGCCTGTCTTTCGCTCGCCCTGTCGCGACGTTTCGTCTCACGCCGAGCGCGCGAGCATGAGGGGGATAGAAGCCCGCACCCCGGATTCCCTTCTGCTCGTGCGCGCGCGCGAGGCGCTCGCCGCCGGGCCGCTCGACGCCGTTACCCTGATGGAGCGCGTTTGTGCGCTGCCGTCCGCGCCGCCTACGGTCGCGGAGCGGCTCGCCGACGCGTTGTTCGGGCGACATCCCGGCTTTGCGCGCGATGGCGGCGGGCGCTGGACGCTCGTCGTACCGATCCCCGACGACAACGGCGTGCAGGCGACGGCGCGCGTGCGCACGGTGCGCGAGCGGCGGCAGGAAGCGAGCGGCGCCATCGAGCGTGACGATGTCCCGCTGCGCGACCTCTCCTTTGCGGTCGTCGACGTGGAGACGACGGGGACGTCTCCCGCGCAGCGCGACCGCGTCACCGAGATCGCCATCGTGCACGTGACGGGGGGCGAGGTGCGCGACCTCTACGAGACGCTCGTGAATCCCGAACGGAGCATCCCGCCAGCGATCGTCGCGCTCACGCGCATCACCGACGAGATGGTGAGCCGGGCGCCGCGCTTCCGCGATGTGGCGCACGACGTGGTGGGGCGCTTGCGCGAGCGCGTCTTCGTGGCGCACAACGTCTCGTTCGACTGGCGCTTCGTGTCGCATGAGGTGCAGCGCGCCGCGGGCGTGTCGCTGGTTGGCGAACAACTGTGCACGGTTCGCCTGGCGCGTCACCTGCTGCCGCACCTGCCGCGGCGCAACCTGGACTCGGTGACGCACCACTTCGGGATCGACATCGGGGCACGCCACCGTGCGGCGGGCGACGCCCTGGCCACGGCGCACGTGCTCGTGCGGTTGTTGCGGCTGGCGGAGGAGCGCGGGGCGCTCACCTGGCGCGAGCTCGATGCGCTGCTGCACCGCGGGCGTGCCCGCACATCGCGCCGGCGAAGTGCCATGCCGCGCGGCGTCGACATCGACCCCACCGTCTGAACGAGGTAGGGGGAGGGGGAGGGGGAGTGCGTCAGCTCGCGGCCGTCGGCCGTGGCCGGGCTCTCCGCGATGAGGCCGTTGTGGCGCTCGCGCCTCCCGGAACTGGACGCGGCCCGCCACGTTGGGCGCGGGGGGCGCGCGGTGGGGGACGGGTGCCCCCCCAGGGCGCTGCCGAAGCGACGAATGTGCCGCTACCGGTTGACCTCCTAACCCCATGTCGCTTAGGTTTTTCGGACAATTCGGCAAGCAGGGTCTTCGGGCCCTCACCCTCTGGCGCTCGGCGACGAGCAGCTGCAGGAGTCTCGTCAAGACGGCGCCGCCTCACAGGATGAGGGCGGATGGTCGTGTGTTGCGGACTCCAGAGGAGTCCGCATTTGTTTTTCCCGTGACGGCGAGACGTCGTTCGACGCGGGGTCAAACCCTCGGAAGGAGTTCGGACCTATTCAGGACAACACGAAGCGCATTCGCGTCAACCGCCAGATTCGCATCAGCCCGGTCCGCGTCATCGGTGCCGACGGGAGCCAGATGGGCATCATGGAGGTTGATCGGGCCCTGGCCCTCGCCGAGGAGTCGGGTCTCGACCTGGTGGAAGTCGCTGCCACCGCTCGCCCGCCCGTCGTCCGCGTAATGGACTACGGCAAGTTCAAGTTCGAACAAGCCAAACAGGCGCGGCAGGCGAAGAAGAAGCAGCACGTGATCGAGCTCAAGGAAGTGAAGTTCCGTCCTGGGATCGAGGAACACGATTTCGACACCAAGGTTCGACATGCGCGCCGTTTCCTTGGCGAGGGGAACAAGGTCAAGGTGACGCTGATGTTTCGCGGGCGGCAGATTGCCCACCCGGAACTCGGCTTCGCAGTGGTAGAGCGGGTTTCGCAGCAGCTTGCCGACGTCGCCAAGACGGAGAGCTCCGCGAAGATGGAAGGGAAGTCCCTAACGATGATCCTGGTACCGAAGTGAGCTGACGATGCCCAAAATGAAGACCCACAAGGGCGCGAAGAAGCGCTTCTCCGTCACTGCGTCGGGGAAGGTTCGCCGCCTGAAGGCCAACAAGAGCCACATCCTCACCAAGAAGGACGCCCGTCGGAAGCGCCGGCTGCGCCGTCCCACCACCGTCGCGACCAACGGGGAGGCGAAGGTTCTCAAGCGCCTCATCCAGGCGTAAGGAGAGAGAGCGATGCCACGCGTCAAATCCAATGTGGTGCGCCTGAAGCGCAAGAAGCAGGTCATGAAGGCCGCGCGCGGCTATTTCGGCGCGCGCTCCAAGCTGTGGCGTCCGGCCAAGGAGTCGGTCGAGCGCGGCTGGCGGTACGCGTACCGCGACCGTCGCAACAAGAAGCGCGACTTCCGTCGTCTGTGGATCGTGCGTATCAACGCCGCGGCCCACCTCAACGGGATGAACTACAGCACCTTCATGAACGGCCTGATGAAGGCCGGGATCGAGGTTGACCGGAAGATCCTGGCCGACCTGGCGGTGCACGACGAAGCGGCGTTTACCGCGCTCGCCGAGAAGGCCCGCGCTGCGCTGGCGACTGCCGTCGCGTAAGATCAACGCCACAGTGGTTCGGCGGCAGCGCGACGCGAGTCGCGCCTGCCGCCGTTCTTTTTTCCCGTCCCGACTTCCCACTCCTGCATCGGTCACCTCGTGACGCTTGACGAGTTCCTCCTGAAGGTCGAGGCCCTGCGCGCCGACGCCCTGCGCGATGCCGCGCACGCGGCGGATGCCGCGGCCTGGACCGAGACCCGCAACGCACTGCTCGGGCGCAAGTCCGGGCGCCTGACCGAGGTGATGGCGCTCCTCCCCACGCTCCCCGCGGAGGAACGGCGGGGGGCCGGCGCCGCCATCAACGCCCTCAAGCAGGAGGTCGAGGCGGCGCTCGAGGCACGCAAGGGCGAGTTGGAGTCGGCGGCCCCGCGCGGGACGCAACTCGACCTCACCATGCCCGCGCGCACCACATGGCGCGGCGCGGTGCACCCGGTCTCGCTCGTCATCGACGAGATCTGCGACATCTTTCGCGAGTTGGGCTTCACCGTCGCGTTAGGCCCCGAAGCAGAGTCGCCGTGGTACAACTTCACGGCGCTCAACTTCCCCGACAACCACCCGGCAATGGACATGCACGACACCTTGTACCTGGCGGATGGCGGCGTGCTGCGCACGCATACGTCGCCGGTGCAGGTGCGCACGCTGCAGTCGTATGCGCCGCCGGTGCGCGTCCTCGCGCCGGGCAACGTCTATCGCCGCGACTTCTTCGACGCCACGCACGCCCCCGCCTTTGCGCAGTTGGAGGGGCTCGCCATCGACGAGGGGATCACCTTCGCCGACCTCAAGGCGACGCTGGCGCACTTTGCCCGCGCCTTCTACGGCAAGCGCACGCCCACGCGCCTCGTCCCGTCGTACTTCCCCTTCACCGAGCCGTCGGGGCAGATGGAAGTCTTCTTCGATGTGGGCGATGGGCGCGGCGCGCGCTGGATCGAGATCATGGGGTGCGGGCTCGTGCACCCGGCGGTGCTCGAGTCGGCGGGGCTCGACAGCGAGAAGTACTCCGGTTGGGCCTTCGGGATGGGACCGGCGCGCATCGCCATGTCGCGCTTCTCCCTCACCGACATCCGCCTGCTCTACGATTCCGACGTCCGCTTCCTCGAACAGTTCGCCTGATCGCCGCCGATGCTGATCTCGCACGAATGGTTGCGGGCCTTTGTCCCGCACGCGCTGACCGCCGCCGAGTTGCGCGCGCTCATCACGGCGCACGTCGCCACGGTCGATGGCATGGAGCGCCTGCGCGCCGACCTGGCGATGATCGTCGTGGCGCGTGTGGTCCAGGCCGGACGTCACCCCAACTCCGACCACCTCTGGGTCACCAAGGTCGATGACGGAAGCGGCGAGCTGCTCGACGTCGTCTGCGGCGCGCCTAACGTGATCGAGGGGGCGATGTATCCCTTCGCCCGCGTGGGCACCGTGATGCCCACCGGCAACAAGGGGGGGATCCTCATCGAGCGTCGCAAGATCCGCGGGGAGCTGTCCTGCGGGATGCTCTGCTCGGCGCGCGAGCTCGGACTCGGCGACGACCACGAGGGGATCCTCGCCCTCGATATCGACGTCCCCACCGGGACGCCGTTCCTCGACGCCGTGCCGGTCGGCGACGTGCAGTATGACATCGACGTCCTGGCCAATCGCCCCGACCTCCTCTCGCACTGGGGAATGGCGCGCGAGGTCGCGGCGCTGCAGGGGCTCGCGGTGAAGGACCCCGTCGAGCTGTTCACCGTTGATGCGACCACCGGCAACGCCGAGTTTGGCGACGGCGTGCGGGGGAAGGTCCCGTCGGCGGGGGGAACGGCGGTGCACGACCTGTACCGCACCGGAAGCGGCGGCGCGCAGGTGCAACTCGATGACACCGACGGCTGCCCGCGCTACATGGGGGTCGTGATTCGCGGCGTCGCGGTGGGGCCGAGCCCGGACTGGCTCGTGCGCCGCCTTGCCGCGCTCGGGCTGCGCTCGATCTCCAACGTGGTCGACGCGACCAACTACATGCTGCATGGCTATGGCCAGCCGATGCACGCCTTCGACCTGGCCAGGCTCGCGCAGCAGACGGTGATCGTGCGCCGCGCCCGCGCCGGCGAGGTCCTCGTCACGCTCGACGGCGTCGAGCGCACTCTGGATGAGCGGATGACGGTCATCGCCGACGCCGAGCGCGCCATCGCGGTGGCCGGTGTGATGGGCGGGCTGGAGAGCGAAGTTACCGAGCGCACGACCGACCTCTTCCTCGAGGTCGCGTACTTCACGCCGCGCAACGTGCGCGTCACGCGCCGTGCGCTGGGGCTGGGCACCGACGCGAGCCATCGCTTCGAACGCGGGATCGATCCCGAGATCGCGCCGCACGCGCTGTCGATCGCGGCGCAACTCATCACCCTCGTTGCCGGCGGCGCCGTGGACGGGCAGGCCATCGACGTGGGGCGTGCGCCGTCGGTGCGCGCGGCGATCGCCATCACGCCGGGGCGCGTGCGGCGCTTGTTAGGCGCCGAGGTGGCGGCCGCGGACATCACCGCGCTCCTGTCGTCGGTGGGTTTCACCGTGGCGCCGCGTGGCGACGCCGCGGAGACGCTGGACGTGACCGCCCCGTCGTGGCGGCACGACGTCTCGCGCGACGTGGACCTCATCGAGGACATCGCACGCCTGCGCGGATACGACGCGCTCTCCGACGAGGTGATGCCCTTCCGCCCGGGAAACGTCCCCGATCACCCGTTGCACGTGACGGGGCGCCGCGTGCGCGACGCGCTCGTGGGGGCCGGCCTGTTCGAGGTGCGCCCGCTCCCGTTCGTCGCCGGCACCGACGAGACGCATGCCCGTGTCGCCAACCCGCTCGCCGACGATGAACCGCACCTGCGTACGTCGATCCTCGAGACGCTGGCCCGGCGCGCCGAGTACAACCTGAGCCGCATGCAGGGGAACGTCCGCCTCTTCGAGGTGGGGTCGACCTTCGCGCGCCGCCAGGGGCAACTCCCCGTGGAGAAGGTCCGCGTCGGCATCCTCATCATGGGGCTTCGCCGAGCGCATCACTTCAGCGATGCCGCGCGCGAAATCATCGACGCGTGGGATGCCAAGGCTCTGGGAGAACTGGTCGCCGAGGTCGCATACCCCGGCATGCGGATCGCCCTCGAGGCGGGCGATGGCGCGCCGGTGCTGTGGCGCATCTCGGCCAAGGGGGGCGACGTCGGGACGATCGAGGTCGTTACGCTCGACAAGCCCGTCTGGGCCAGCGAGGCATTCGGCATCGAGATCACCCTCGGGCGCCTGGCCAACGCGCCCATCGCCCCGCCGGGGAGCCACGACTTCAGCGCCGGCGTCACCGCGCGCACCCCCGCCAAGGGGCACGTGACGTACAAGGCGCTCCCGACCACCCCTCCGGCCGAGTTCGACCTCGCCTTGCTCGTGCCCACGGGAGTGAGTGCGGCGCAGGTGGAGCACCTCCTGCGCAAGAGCGCGGGCGAACTCCTGGAGCGACTCGAACTCTTCGACGAGTTCCGCGGGGCGGGAGTTCCGGAGGGGTATCGCTCGGTGGCGTGGCGATTGACCTTCCGGGACGCCACGCGCACACTTCGCGACAAGGAAGTCGACGGCCGTCGGCAGAAGATCCTTCGCACCCTGGAGACCGAACTCGGTGTCCGACCCCGAACTGCCTGAATCCGCATCGTTTCACCAGCTCGAGCAGTTGGTGCGCAACCTGGGTGAGGAACTGGCGGGATTCCGCCGGCGCGCCCTCGCCTCGGAGTCGCGCGTGCGCGCCCTCGAGACGGCGGTGGCCAACGGGGGCGATGCGGCGTCGCTGGAACGCCTCAAGACGCTGGAGCAGGAGAACGCCGACCTCAAGGCGCGCGTGGCCTACGCCACCGAACGGACTCGGCAGCTCCTGGCGCGCGTTCATTTCCTGAGGCAGCAACAGGGGCGCCCGATCCCGGGGGCGAGCGTCGGTGCAGCCGGAGCCGGCGGCGCCGGAGGGCGAACCAAGCGATGAGCGACAAGAAGCATCTCGTGAAGGTCGTGATCGTCGGAGAGGAGTATTCCATCCGGTCCGATGCCTCGCCGGAGCACACGCGGGCGGTGGCGCAGTACGTGGACCAGTCCATCAAGCGCGTGCTCAACACGTCGATGGTGGTGGAGAATCACAAGGCGGCGATCCTGGCCGCGTTGCAGATCACCGACGAACTCTTTCGCGCCCGGGCGTCGGCAAAGTCGGTGGACGAGGCGATGGACTCACTCGCGCTCGAGATTCGGCGCTGGCTCCCCCCTGCAAAGCGCGGAGAATCGGGCGACCATCCGGCCGTCTGACCGAGTCGCGCGACTGATTGCCAATTGCCGGGCCGGCGCGTAGCTTGACGGCGTGTAACCCGCTGTGGCGTAGGTTGAAGCTCCTGCACGACTTAGCGCTTCCCATCCCGTGCCCTTCGTCGGCGCCGGATCGGTAGCCCGGTGTGCAAGCTCCATACGCTGTCAGCCGTGGTTCCCCTTCGACTTCGCGGCGTGCGCTGCGGTGGAGCATAGATCGACATGAATCCGACGTATCTCGTCGCTGCGCTTGGCGTGCTCTGTGTCGTCGCCTCCGCAGCGGCTTTCGTTTTCGGGCGAAAGGCCGGGCAGGGAGCCGAGCGCGAAACGCAGCGCGCTGCCAAGGCGACCGCAGAGGAACTGACGAAGCGGATGGTCGGCGACGCGGAGCGCGAAGCCGAGTCCGTGCGCAAGAGCGCCGTCCTCGCGGGAAAGGAAGAACTCATCAAGCTGCGCGAGGCGTGGGAAGTCGAGGCGCGTCACCGTCGCGAGGAAGTGGAACGCGAGGAACGCCGCGTCGACGATCGGGAGATCCAGCTCGAGAAGAAGGTGGACCTGCTCGACCAGCGCGAGCGCGACCTCGGGCGCCGCGCCAGCGACCTCGGGCGCAAGGAGAAGTCGGTCGCCGAACGTGAGACCGAACTCGAACGACTCGTTGCCGACGAGCGCCGCCGTCTCGAGACGCTGGCTGGAATGTCGGCGTCGGAGGCCAAGACGGAGCTGATCGCCCGCCTCGAGCGCGAAGCCGAGGCCGACGCGGCCAACCGGATTCGCGAAATCCGCGACAGCGCCAAGAAGAACGCCGAGCGCGAGGCGAAGAAGATCGTCGCGCTCGCCGTGCAGCGTATCGCGTCCGAGCACACGAGCGAGATCTCGGTCTCGTCGGTGGCGCTCCCGAACGACGAGATGAAGGGGCGCATCATCGGGCGCGAGGGGCGGAACATTCGCGCCTTCGAATTGGCGACGGGCGTGGACGTCGTGATCGACGATACGCCGGACACCGTGGTCGTCTCCTGCTTTGACCCCATCCGCCGTGAGATTGCGCGACTGTCGCTGGAAAAGTTGGTGACCGACGGGCGCATCCATCCCGGGCGCATCGAGGAAGTCGTCGCCAAGTCGCGCAAGGAAGTCGAGACGCAGATCGTTGAACTGGGCGAGCAGGCGGCGTATGAAACGGGGACGCACGGGCTGCACCCCGAGATCATCAAGCTCATCGGGCGCATGAAGTGGCGTACGAGCTATGGGCAGAACATCCTCGATCACTCCAAGGAAGTGGCGCACCTGGCGGGGATCATGGCGTCGGAGCTTGGGCTCGACGTCGCCATGGCCAAGCGCGGCGCGCTGCTGCACGACATTGGCAAGGTCCTCACGCACGAGCATGAGGGGACGCACGTGCAGTTGGGCGTCGAGGTGGCGACGAAGTACGGCGAGCACCCGCTGGTGATCAACGCGATCGCCGCGCACCACGACGACGTGCCGCACGAGAGCGAGATCTCGGTGCTGGTGCAGGCGGCCGATGCGATCTCCGGGTCGCGCCCCGGTGCGCGGCGTGAGGCGTTCGAGACGTACGTCAAGCGGCTCGAGGGGCTGGAGAAGATCGCGTCGAGCTACAAGGGGGTTGAGAAGGTCTACGCGATCCAGGCGGGGCGCGAACTGCGCGTGCTGGTCACACCCGACGGGGTGGACGATTTGCGCATGGCGGCGCTGGCCGACGAGATCGCCCGCCGCATCGAGGCCGAGTTGCAGTATCCGGGGCAAATCAAGGTCGTGATCATTCGAGAGACGAGGGCGGTCGATGTCGCTCGCTAGCGAGGACGTGATGGGGCAACGGATCGACGGCACGGCAGTGGCGCAGGCCGTGCGCGATGACGTGGCCCGTGAAGTGGCGGCGCTCAAGGCGTTAGGCGTGACGCCTGGGCTCACCGTGGTGATCGTCGGCGAGGACCCGGCGAGCCAGACGTACGTGGCGGCCAAGGAGAAGGCGAGCCGCGAAGCCGGCATGAAGGGGGAGACGATCCGGCTCCCGGCCGACACGCCGCAGGCGGAACTGGAGGCGCTGATCGACCGGCTCAACGCCGACGAGCAGGTGCACGGAATCCTGGTCCAGAGCCCGCTCCCCAGGCACATGGACGCCAACACGGTGGTGCGTCGCATCCTGCCCGAGAAGGACGTGGACGGCTTCCACCCGGTGAACGTCGGCAAGCTCCTGATCGGGGAGAAGGACGGCTTCGCGCCGTGTACGCCGGCGGGGGTGCAGGAACTCCTGGTGCGCTACGGCGTGGAGACCAGGGGGAAGGAGGTCGTGGTGGTGGGGCGCAGCAACATCGTGGGGAAGCCGATGGCGGCACTCCTCGTGCAGCAGGGGGCGGGGGCCGACTGCACGGTGACGGTGTGCCACTCGCGTACGCGCGACCTGGCCTTCCACACGCGCCGCGCCGATATCGTCATTGCCGCGTTAGGCAGGCCGGAGATGATTACCGGGGAGATGATCCGTCCCGGCGCCGTGGTCATCGACGTCGGGATCTCGCGCATCGAGGATGCGACGCGCAAACGCGGGTACCGCCTGGCGGGCGACGTGCATTTCGAGAGCGCCTCGAAGGTGGCGTCGCTCATCACGCCGGTCCCCGGTGGTGTGGGTCCGATGACGATCGCCATGCTGCTCAAGAACACGGCCCGCGCGGCACGCCAGTGGCACGCGCACTCGGCCACGGCGACGGCGCCGCAAGCGTGAGTCCGGCGCGGCGCTCGCGGGGCGCGGCAACGCCTCCTCGCGAGGCGCCGGACCTCTTCGCCCCGCCGGTGGCAAACGCTCCGCCGGACAGGTCGCATGCGGTCCCGGCGGACGCCGCGCCGGAGCCGGACGCCTCGCTCGCCCCGGGCGAGAGCCCGGCAGCTGCAATCTCGATCGGGACGCTGACGCGGACGGTCAAGGACGTCCTCGAGGGGGCGTTCCCGCCGCTGTGGGTGCGCGGCGAGGTGAGCAACTTCACAAAGCATCGCAACGGGCACTGGTACTTCTCGCTGCGCGACCAGGAGGCGTCGGTGCGCTGCGTCGTCTGGTCGCGCGACACGCGTCGCATCCCGGCGCCGCCCGACGAGGGGATGCAGGTGGTCGCGCTGGGACAGGTCACCATGTACGCGGCGCGTGGCGACCTGCAGTTCAGCGTCAGGACGATGGACGCGGTGGGCGACGGCTTGTGGCGCAAGGCGTTCGAGCAGACGCGCGAGCGGCTGGAGCGCGACGGCCTGCTCGAGCCGGCACGCAAGCGGCCGATCCCGTTCTTCCCGCGGCGCATTGCCGTGATCACCAGCGCCGACGGCGCGGCGCTGCACGACATCATCTCGGTCACGCAGCGGCGCAACCGGCTGGTCGAGCTGGTCCTGATCCCGGCGGTGGTGCAGGGCGAGATGGCGCCGGCCTCGTTATGCGCGGCGCTCGACCGGGTGGCGCGGTGGGGGGGCGCCGACCTGGTGATCATCGGCCGGGGCGGTGGGTCGCGCGAGGACCTGTGGTGCTTCAACGACGAGCAGCTGGCGCGCCGCGTGGCGGCGTGTCCCGTCCCGATCATCTCGGCGGTGGGGCACGAGGTCGACATGTCGATTTGCGACCTGGTGGCCGACTGGCGCGCGCCGACGCCGTCGGCCGCGGCGGAGCATGCGGTGCCGGTCCTGGCCGACCTGCAGCGGGGCGTGGCGGGGCTTGGCCGACAGCTGCAAGACGGGGCATCGGCGCTGCTGCGCGACGCCCGGCGTCGCCTGGCGCAGGCGGCACGGCAGGGTGGGGTGGGGGCGCGCCGGCTGGTGGAGCGCCGCCACTTGCAGCTGGGGCGCCTGTCCGGTCAGCTGCACGCCCTCTCGCCGCTGGCGACGATGGCGCGCGGCTACACCGTGGCCACGACACCGGCGGGAACGCTCGTGACCTCGGTGGCATCGCTCACACCGGGCGACCAGCTGCAACTGCGGCTGCGCGACGGACGGGCCGTGACGCGCGTGGAGTCGCTGCACCCGATCGACGATCCCACCGCGGACAACGGCCCCGCGGCGCACCCTGCAACGGAGTGACGGGACACATGGCGACCTTTGAACAGGCCCTCGAGCGCCTCGAGGCGATCGTCGAGGAGATGAACGGGGAGGAGATCCCGCTCGAGCGGGCGCTTGCCCTCTTCGAGGAAGGGATCGTGCACCTGCGCACGGCGAGCGACGAACTCAGGCGCGCCGAGTCGGCGGTGCAGGTGCTGGTGGAGCAGGCGGACGGCATCTTGGAAGCAAGGGAACTCGGTGCCTGACGTGATGCGGGCCATCGCGGCCCAGCGCGCGTCGATCGATGCGGCGCTCGCGCGCCTGTGCGACGAGACGGTGCAGTGCTTCACGCCGCGCGTGGCCGAGGCGGTTCGCTACGCGCTGTTAGGGGAAGGGAAGCGGCTGCGCGGCTTCCTGGTGCTGCACGGCTACCAGGCCTGCGGCGGGACGCGCGACGTGAACGCGCTGGCGGCGGCCGTGGAGGTGGTGCACGCCTACTCGCTCGTGCACGACGACCTCCCGTGCATGGACAACGCCGACATGCGCCGCGCTCGCGCGACCGTGCACCGGGCCTTCGATGTCCCCGTCGCCACCGCCACCGGGCTGGCGATGGTCCCGCTCGCGGCGTGGGGCGCGTATCGCGCGGCCACCGCGCTCGGCCTTGCGCCGGCCAGTGCGGGTGCGATCGTGCGCGAGCTGATGCAGGCGGCGGGCGCGGCGGGGATGATCGGCGGTCAGCTCCTGGACCTCGAGGCCGAGGGGCAACTGCTCGGTGTGGCGGAGTTGGAGAGAATCCACCGCGGCAAGACCGGAGCGCTCATCGAGGCATCGGTGCGCGTGGGCGCGATGGCGGCCGGTGCCGATGCCGCGCGCGTCGCGGCGCTGGGGCGCTATGGATCGGCGATCGGGCTGGCCTTCCAGATTGCCGACGACGTGCTCGACGTGACGTCGACCACGAACGAGTTGGGGAAGGTGGCGGGGCGTGACGTGGCACTGCAGAAGAGCACCTTTCCCGCGCTCCTGGGGATCGACGGGGCGCGCGACCGGGCGGAGGCGCTCATTGCCGAGGCGGTGGCGTCGCTGCGCGGAGCGTCGATCGTCTCGCCCGCGCTCGAAGCGCTGGCGCGCTACGCCGTTGAGCGTCGGTCGTAGCGCGCTGCCGGCCGTGATATCCCGCCACCCAGCGCCGCCCCGCGACCCAGCGCCGCCGTCACCCACCGGAACTTCCCCTCGCGCGTGAATCCGCACACCTTCCGCCCATGACGATCCTGGACCGAGTGAACTCGCCGGCCGACCTCCGGCGCCTGACGCGCGACGAATTGCGCGCCTTGGCGGCGGAGATGCGCTCGCGCCTGATCGACGTCTGCTCGCGCACCGGGGGGCACATCGGGGCGGGGCTGGGGGTGGTGGAGCTGTCGATCGCGCTGCACTACGTGTTCGCGACGCCGCGCGACCAGCTGGTCTGGGACGTGGGGCACCAGGGCTATCCGCACAAGCTCCTCACCGGTCGCAACGCGCGCATGGAGACGCTGCGCCAGGAGGGGGGGCTGTCGGGCTTCCTCAAGCGCAGCGAGAGCGAGTACGACACGTTCGGGGCGGGGCACGCCGCCACGTCGATCTCCGCGGCGTTAGGCATGGCGGCGGGGCGCGACCTGCAGGGCGACGACTACAAGGTGGTCGCGATCATCGGCGACGGCTCGCTCACCAGCGGGCTGGCCTACGAGGCGCTCAACAACGCGGGGCACAGCGAGCGCGATTTCGTGGTCGTGCTCAACGACAACGAGATGTCGATCGCCCCCAACGTCGGCGCGATGTCGAAGTACCTCAACCAGGTGCAACGCAACCCGCTGTACAACCGGGTGCGCGACCGCATCGGCGAGTTTGTCACGTCGCACGACGCCCTCAACACCCTCGTCCGCAAGTGGGAGGAGAGCGTGAAGTCGTTCCTCACCCCCGGCGTCCTGTTCGAGGAGCTGGGCTTTCGCTACTTCGGCCCCATCGACGGACACGACCTGGACGCCCTCATCGACACGCTCCAGGTGGTGCGGGAACGCGGCGGGCCTCGCCTGGTGCACGTCGTCACCCAGAAGGGGAAGGGCTTCCCCGCCGGCGAGCATGTCGAGAAGTGGCACGCCCTCCCCCCCGGCCACGACCCGGCCACCGGCAAGCAGCTCAAGGCCTCCACCGCGAACCCGGCGTACACGGCGGTCTTCGGCAAGGGACTCAGCGAGATGATGGACGAACGCCCCGAGGTGGTCGCCATCACCGCCGCGATGCCAAGCGGGACGGGGACGGCGGTGATCGCCAAGGCACACCCGGCGCGCTTCTTCGACGTGGGGATTGCCGAAGGGCACGCGGTGACGTTCGCGGCCGGCATGGCGACGCGCGGCGTGCGCCCGGTGGTGGCGATCTACTCGACCTTCCTCCAGCGCGGCTACGACAACGTCATCCACGATTGCGCGCTGCAGTCGCTCCCCGTCGTCTTCGCCATGGACCGCGCCGGGCTGGTGGGCGAGGACGGCGAGACCCACATGGGACTGTACGACATCGCCTACATGCTCGCCGTCCCCAACATGACGGTTGCCGCACCCAAGGACGGGACCGAGATGCTCGCCCTCCTGCGCGCCGGCATCGAGCAGACGCGTAGCCCCTTCTGCCTGCGGTTCCCGCGTGACGCATCGCCCGACATCGTGCCGCACGCGCGCGAGATCCCGGCGGCGCCGATCGGGACGTGGGAGGTGCTCGCGCGCGGTACCGATGGCGTCGCCATCCTCGCGGTGGGGACGATGGTGCAGGCAGCGCTCGCCGCCGCCGCCTCGCTGCAGCGCGAGGGCATCCACGTGACGGTCGTGAACTGCCGCTACCTCAAGCCGCACGACGAGGTCACCCTCGCGGCCCTGCTCGCCAGCCACAAGACGCTTCTCGTGGTGGAGGAAGGGACGGTGGTGAACGGCTTCGGCGCCTGCATGGCGCGCCTGGTGGAGCAGCAGGAGCCGCTCGTGCGCGTGATTGCGCACGGGGTCCCCGACCGTATCGTCGTCGCGGCATCGCGCGCCCGGCAATTGGCGCTTTGTGCCCTGGACGCCGACGGCATCGCGGCGCGCGTGCGGGCGCTGCACGAGAGCGAAGCGCTCGCGGGGTGACCGTCACGTGATGCGACTTGGCGTCGTCGGGCACCGCGGGTACGACGATCTGCTTCCGCTCCTCGAGACCCTGCACCGGCTCGCGCCCGCGCTGGACATCTCGCTCGCCCTCGAGCCCGACCTCGCCGCCCTGCGTCCCGGCGGCGCGATCCTGCACGAGTACGGCGCGCTCGACGCCCTCGTGTCGTTAGGCGGCGACGGGACGCTGCTGCGCGGGGCGCGGCTCCTGGGCGGGCGCGAGATCCCGATCCTCGGCATCAACCTGGGGCGGCTGGGCTTCCTCACTGCCTGCGGGCGCGAGGACATCGAGATCGCCCTGCGCCGCTTCGTGGCCGGCGACTACGTGTCCGACGCGCGCATGGCGCTCGAGGCCGAGGTGTCCAACGGCAACGGCCCCGAGTGGACCTGGCACGCGCTCAACGACGTCGTGGTACGCCAGGGAGGCAAGGCGCGCGTCATGCGGCTGCACGTCGAGGTCAACGACGAGGAGATTGCCAACTTCGCCGCCGATGGCGTGGTGCTCGCCACGCCGACCGGTTCCACCGCGTACTCGCTCTCGGCGGGGGGGCCGGTCGTCGACCCCGCCCTGGAGTCCATCGTGCTCACGCCGATCTCTGCCCACTCGCTGTCGATCCGGCCCCTCGTCCTTCCGCCGTCCGCGGTGGTGACCGTGCGCGTTGAGGATGATGATAGCGATCAATTGGTAACGATCGACGGACAGATCGGCGGTAGCTTCGGGAGCAATCACCGACTCACTGTCCGTCGCGCCCGCCGCGTCGTCCTGCTCGTGCGATTCCCGGAGATGACCTTCTTCTCGCGCATGCGACGCAAGCTGGGGTGGAGTGCGGGCGGCGAGACGCGCTAGCCGACCCCTCATGCTCACCGAACTGCGCATTCGAAACGTCGCCATCCTCGAATCCGTGGCGCTCCCGCTGCGCCCCGGCTTCAACGTCCTCTCGGGAGAGACGGGGGCCGGCAAGTCGATCATCGTCGAGGCGCTGGGGCTGCTGCTGGGCGAACGCGGGAGCGCCGATCTCGTGCGCGCGGGGGCCGACAAGGCGAGCGTGGAGGGGGTCTTCGACGCCACGGGACGCATTGAATTGCTGCGCACGCTCGACGAACGCGGCGTGGACGTGGAGGACGGGGTCGTGGTGCTCCGACGCGAGATTGCCAGCGGCGGGAGGAGCCGCGCCTGGATCAACGGGACCACCGTGACCACGGCGACGCTGGCCGAGATCGGGCGCGCGCTGGTCAACATCCACGGGCAGCACGAGTCGCAAACGCTCCTGAGCCCAGATGTGCAGCGCGCCGTCCTCGACGCCTTCGGAAGCGCCACCGCACTGGGCGCGCGCGTGGCCGAGGCGTGGGATGCCGTGACCGCCGTGCGCGAGGAGATCGCCTCGCTGTCGTCGCGGCGCGCGGCGGCGGAGAAGCGCGCCGATTACCTGCGCCATGTCGTGCGCGAGCTGGACGAGGCGCGGCTGGTGGTGGGCGAGGACGTGCGGCTCGAGGAGGAGGTGCGTCGCCTGTCGCACGTGGAGGAGCTGCGCGCCCATGCCACGCACCTGCGCGAGGCGATCGACGGCGAGGAGGAGTCGGCGCTCCGCTTGTTAGGCGCGGCGCAGCGCGCGCTTGGGGCGGCGGCGCGGCTCGATCCGTCGCTCGAGCGGCTGCAGGAGATGCTCGACGCCGCCTTCGTGCAACTGGAGGAACTCGCCCGCGAGGTGCAAGACTACGAGGGGGCGCTTGACGCCGACCCCGGCCGGCTGCTCGAACTGGAGCGCCGGCGCGACGTCCTGTTCCGCCTCACGCGGAAGTACGGCGGCTCGGTGGAGGGAGCGCTGGAGACGCTGCGCGAGGCGCGCGCCGAGCTCGATCTCGTGGACACCGCCTCGCTCGACCTGGGGGCGCTGAGCCAGCGCGAGACGGCGCTCGCCGGCGCACTCGCGCGCGAGGCGGGGGCGCTCACGACGGCGCGCGCACGCGCCGCCCGTTCGCTCGAGCGCTCGGTCGATGCCGTCTTTCCCGACCTCGGGCTCGCCGACGGCCATCTCACCGTGGCAATGACACCGCGCGCGGAGATCGGGCGCTGCGGCGCGGAAGAGGTGGAATACCGCGTGGCGCTCAACGTGGGGCACGAGGCGCGGGCGCTGGCCCGCGTTGCGTCTGGCGGAGAGCTGGCGCGCGTGATGCTCGCGCTCAAGACGATCCTCGCGCGGCTCGACGGCGTGCCCACGCTCGTCTTCGATGAGGTGGACGCCGGCATCGGCGGGCGCGTGGGGCTGTGCGTGGGCGACACGATGCGCCGCGTCGCCGGGCATCACCAGGTCTTCGCCATCACCCACCTGCCGCAGATCGCCGCGCGCGCGCATCACCACATCGTGGTGTCCAAGGGGGCGCGTGGCGGCGTGACGACGGCCGACCTGCGCGTGGTGGATGGCGAGGGACGCGTGACCGAGGTGGCGCGAATGCTCGGCGGCGATCCCGACAGCGAGACGAGCCGCGCCCACGCCCGCGAACTGCTCGAGGCCGCCGCCAGCGCCCCGCCGGCCGCCGTGCGTGAGGAGGGGACGCGGCGCAAGAAGGGGCGCACCGCCCGCGACGCCTAACGGCTATCGCCGCGTGCGCGCGGGGCGGTTCTCCGGGGTGCTCCAGAGGCGCGTGTACACGCGGAGACCAATGGCCTGCGTGAACGTCTTCGTCACGTTGCCATAGCCGCGCATCGACTGCCCCACCATGTAGCTCACCTCGAGCGGGAGCGCCGAACGGCCGCGGTAGTAGCCAGCCATCGTCGAGAAGGTGAAGCCGGCCACCAGTCGGTGTTCGTTGCGCGCCGTGCCCGCGTTGAGGATCGACGCATCCAGTGTCACCTGCTGCCCCGCGAGGTTGGTCACCGGGAACGCGCCGGTGTAGGCATCCTCACCCTTCTGCCACACGCTGTACGTGGCGCTCATCATCAGCGCATCGGTGAGCGTGAGGCGCGGCGAGACCTCGGCAGACCAGTAGTCGCCAAGGTCGCGCGCCACATACTGCCGGCGATACGCGGCCGGGAACGGGGCGTTTGGTGCGTCGGGGATTCGGAGGTACTGCTGGTCCGCGTTCTGCACGCCGTAGCGCGCCACCACGGACGTCCAGAAGCGGCGCCCCACGAGCACATCGGCAAAGACGCGCCCCTCGATATCCTGGCTCCCGTCACCGCTCCCGAAGTCGGCAAACGCGTCGGGCGATTTGACCTTGGCCGTCGACAGACGGTACACGCCCCCCACCGCCAGGCGCAACCTGACGCCGCGCCAGTCGGTGCGTTGCGGGGGGCGAGCGCCGAGGCCGTCGTACAGGAGGACCTTGCCACCGAGCTCGATGTCGCCCACCGTGGCGCGCTCGAAGGTGATGAGCGAATCGGCGCCGATGCCGTACACCGGGTCGGTCACGATGTTGGTGAAGTCGGTGTAGCCCATGAGCGGGGCTCCCACCGGCTTGAGGTCAATCCAGTTGGTGCGCCCGCTCGGCGCGCCAAGGAAGGAGCCGAAATCGGTCGACAGCGTGGCGAGGCGGGCGATGATGTCCTTCTGGAGGGCGCCCCCTTCCACCGGCGCGTAGCGCGATCCCTCCCCCGTCTTCGTTCCGTAGACACTGACGACGGCGGCGGCAACGGCGGTCCCCGTAGTGGCCAGCGCCTGCGCCCGTGCGCGATCGGCGTTGATGGCGTTGCACGCGGGATCGCTGCTCCCCGCGCACGTGGTGAGCAGGTCGTGCAGCTGCGTGGTGGCTTGGGTGAGCTGGGTGTGCAGGGCGAGGTTCTGGGCGCGCGCTCCCGCGAACTGGAACGCCGGGTTGATCCCCATCGTCCCCTCGTTGCGCCCGGGGTTGGGAATCAGCGAGACCTCGTTGCGCATGCGCACGTAGGGAATCAGCGCGCCTAACGTGATGCGTCGCGTGAGCCCGAACTCCATCGTGATCGGCGTGACGACCGACGACACGTCATAGTCCACGCGCAGCTTGCCGAGCGAGTTGGCGATGGCCGTCTTGCCGGCAAGCGTCTGCAGCGAACCCTGGATAGCGCGCAGCGGCTCGAAGCGATTGGCGTTGAGCGAGTCGAGGTCATAGTCGATCGCGAGGCGCTCCGGCTCTCCCTTCACGCGCCCGTTGAGCCCATCGCCGAAGCGTTCGTTGGCGCGTCCCCAGGTGGGTTGCACCCCGATTCGAATCATCCCCTTGGGCACGACCGTCGCGTCGTCGGACGGCCCCAGTGCCCGCTGTGCCAGCGCCGCCGCGGGGGCGAGCGCGAGCGCCGCGCCGAGCGCGACGCCGAGCGCGGCGCAAACCGTCACGCCCAGCCTGTCAGGACGCGCGCCGCGGCGCGGAACGCCCGGCAGCGAAACCCTGGACGCCGCGGCGACGCGCCGTCGTTTGAGGTGTAGGGTCGACAAGGTAAGTTGAGGCAATCGAGAGAATGCGGCGACACGCCCGCCGCCGCCCTGGCGGACGGGGCGAATGCCGGGTCCACGAAAGTAATCCAGCCGTGTACGATACACCGATTCCACCCATCCCGTGGCAGATCACCGGTAACCACTGGATCGCGCTCCCCTGCATCCACCCGGTCGACGGATCCATCCACGCGGTGGGAACGCTGCATCGCGGGGCCCGCGCCGCGGTGGAGTTCGCCGGGAGCGAGTCCTTTGCCGATGGTGGTGGCCCCGCGTTGTCCCGGCCGGTCCTCTCCATCGATGGCGTCCCCGTGGTCTGGAGTGATACGCCGCTCGCCTGGGAGCGTGCCCTCCACTGGCTCCCCACCTTCACGGCCACGCTCGGGAAGCTCGTGGTGCGCGCCACGATCTTTGCGCCGTACGGGCGTGACGCCGACACCGCCGGCGCGGTCTACGCCTTCGCCTTCGAGAACCAGTCGCAGCAGGCCATCAACGTCACCATCGGGCTCGAGGGGCATCTCGGGCACCGGCAGCTGCGCGTGCGCACGCCGCGCCCCTTCATCGACGCCCATGCCGTGCGTCGCGGGATGACCGAGGCGGTCATCCTGGGCGGGACCGCCGTCCCCGGACTTGTCGGGATGGCGATCGGTGCCGATGGTGCGGCAACGATCGAGGTCCCTAACGAGCAGGAGTACGCGATCCGGCGCGAGGTGCGCGTCCCGCCGCACGGCCATGCCGACACGGCGTTCTTCCTCGCGGTGGGGCCGGAAGGGGATGGGGCCGAGGCCACCGTCGCCGTCATGCGTCGCCGCGGCTGGCGTTACCTCCTCGCCTCCACGCGCGACACGCTGCGCGCCTTCGAGCAGACCACCGGACACGAGAGCGTCGACGCGATCATCAACCGCAACCTCCTCTTCGCGTACTTCTACGGCGTGGGGCGGGCGCTCGACGACGCGCACTTCTACCTCTGCCGCACGCGCGTGCCGTGGCATTCGCGCGGCGTCACGGTGCGGGAGTGGGAGTCGCTCATCTGGACCGTTCCCGCGGTGCAGCTCGCCGATCCTCCGCTGGCGCGCGAACTCATCCTGCGCGCCTGCGAGCTGCACGGCTACTCGCCAGGCATCGGGGTGCGCTACCTCGACGGGACGCTCTTCGAGCCAGGCTTCTCGCTGGAAGGGGCAGGGGCGTACGCAATCGCCATCGACCGCTACATCCGCGAGACGGGCGACGGCCAGATCGTCGAGGAACCGGTCATCGCCGATACCCTGTACGGCTCGCACGAGGACATCAGCACGCGGCGGCACGAGTCGATCCCGCTCTTCTCCACCGAGGTCACGCCATCGGGGCGCCCGGCGGCGTTTCCGTACACGTTGCACGGCAACGCGGTCGCGGCGCAGGCGCTGGATGTCTTCCGTCGCACGCTCGATGAGGAGACGGCGCGCGCCGTGGAGGAGCCGGAGGCGGTGCGCGCCGCACTCCAACACCACTTTGCCGGTGAGCGCGGGGGCAAGGCGATCCTCATGTCCGCGGTGAACCTGGGGGGTGAGGCGGTGGCGGACGACGAGCCCGGCGCGTCGGTCGTCTGGCTCCCGATGTATGAGACGCTGGATCGGCGCGACTCGGCGTATCGGCGCACCGTGCGCACCATCGATCTCGAGCCGCGGGTGCTGGCGCAGCAGATCGCGCGGTTGCTGGGCCCCGACGCCAAGGACGTGTTGCAGTGGCTGCGGCGCGCGCCGCTGCACGGTGGCCTCGCCGCCGAGAAGATCGACGCCGATGGGAACGCCACGGCCAACGGGGGCGACGCATCGTTGGCCGGGCTGCTCGCCTATACGCTCTGGTACGCCGTGCACGCCCTCGGCGTGACGCCGTGAGCGTCCCCGCTGGCGGCCGCGAGGCGGTGGAGGCGCTGTTCACCGCGGCGTACGGCCACCGTCCCGCGGCGGTGGCGTCGGCGCCCGGGCGCGTGAACCTGATCGGCGAGCATACGGACTACAACGGCGGAGAAGTGCTCCCCATCGCCATTGCGCAGCGGACCTGGGTGGCCATCGCGCCGGCGCGTGGTCACGCGTCGCGCGCCGTGTCGCGGGAGCGGGGCGAGGGCGGCGAATGGGGCAGTGCCTACACGCGAGCAACAGGGACGTGGTGGGACTACGTGGCCGGCGCCCTGCGCGGGGCCGAGTCGTTAGGCGCGCGGCCGCACGGGCACGACGTGGCCGTCGTGTCGGATGTCCCGATGGGCGCCGGCCTGTCGTCGTCGGCGGCGCTGGAGGTGGCCACGGTCGCCGCCGCGCTGGCCATGGAAGGGCTCCGCCTGGCACGCACGGCCGACGACGGCGCGATCCCGCTGCGCGACGTCGCCCTCGTGGCGCATGGCGCCGAGTGCGACTTCGTGGGTGTCGCCTGCGGCATCATGGACCAGTTCGCGAGTGCGCTGTGCGAAGACGGGCACGCGCTGCACCTGCACTGCGACACCGCGCAGGCGCGGAGCATCCCCTTTCGGCGCGGCGTTCTCATTGTCGATACCGTGTCGCCACGCGCGCTCCTTCACTCCGCGTTCAACACGCGTCGTGCCGAGTGTACCGCCGCGCTCGAGATCCTGCGCCAATTCGACCCGGCGCTCGATGTGCTCGCACACGCCACGCCGGAACTGCTCGAACGCGCAGCGCTCCCCGACCCGGTCGGGAAGCGCGCACGCCACGTGGTGGCCGAGACGCAGCGCGTGCGAGAGTTCGTGAGACATTGCGAAGCGGCGGCCGGCCGCCCTGGGCTGGGTTCGGATGAAACACGCGAGGCGATCGGGCTCCTGCTCAACGCATCGCACCGCTCCCTGCGCGATGACTATGAGTGTTCGTCGCCAGAACTGGACTGGGTGGTCGAGCACTGCGTGGCGCGCATCGGGATCGACGGGGCACGCCTCACGGGCGCTGGCTGGGGCGGGTGCGCGATTGTCGTTGGTGATGCCAAGGTCCTGGGCGAATTCTCCCACGAACTCGCCGAGACGTTCGAACTGTCGTGGGGGCGCCCACCGCGCACCTGGCTCACGTCGCCGGACGGGGGAGCGCGCATCGAGCGCTAGTCGTCGCGACGTACGGTGGGTGCAGACGTGCGTCGCCTTGTTGGACGCTGGGCGCGACGGCTATACTTCGCGTCGCGCGGGAATAGCTCAGTTGGTAGAGCACAACCTTGCCAAGGTTGGGGTCGCGGGTTCGAGTCCCGTTTCCCGCTCTGAGAACGGCAGAAGACGAGAAGCCTTCCCCAACGAAGGCTGGGGACGAGAAGACGAGAAGACGAGATGTCAGGGCGTGCGCCGCTTGACTCGTCTTCTCGTCTTCTCATGTCCCGACACCGTCGGGACCTCTCGTCTTCTCGACTTCGCGCGCGGGTGGCGAAATGGTAGACGCGGGGGACTTAAAATCCCCTTCGGGCAACCGAGTGCGGGTTCGAGTCCCGCCCCGCGCATCACGCACGACGCATCACGCACGACGCATCACGCACGACGCATCGCGCACGACGCATCGCGCACGACGCATCACGCGCTCGCACCCCTGACAGCGGTTCCCGCTACACTATCGATCATGGTTGACGTTGTCGCGCTTGCCGCCGAGTTGATGGCCATCGAATCGCCGACGGCGCTCGAAGCGAAGGTAGTGGACTACGTCTCCCGTTGGCTCGTGGCCCGCGGGTGGAACGTCACGGTCCAGGAAGTCACGCCGGGACGAGGCAACGTGTGGGCCTCGCGCGCCGGTGGTGGTGTGACGCTCTCCACGCACCTGGATACGGTGCCGCCATACGTGGCGCCGCGACTCGACCACGATCGCCTGTACGGCCGCGGGGCCTGCGACGCGAAGGGAATCGCCGCCGCGATGCTCGCTGCCGGTGCGGCACTCGCCGAGGCGGGCGAGGATCGCGTGGACCTGCTCTTCGTCGTCGGGGAGGAGAAGGGTTCCGACGGCGCACGCGCCGCCAACCGACTCCCCGCGACCTCGCGATTCCTCGTGAATGGCGAGCCGACGGAGTCGAGGCTCGCCGTCGGCTGCAAGGGATCGCTGCGCGTCCACCTGCGCACCCGCGGGCGCGAGGCGCACTCGGCCTATCCGCATCTCGGGCAATCGGCCATCGAGCCCATGCTCGAACTGCTGCCGTCGCTCAAGTCGCTCGACTGGCCCACCGACGAGCGGCTCGGCGACACCACGGTCAACATCGGGACGATTCGTGGCGGGACGGAAGCGAACATCATTCCCGGCAATTGCGAGGTGGAGTTGATGTTCCGCCTCGTGGGCCCGGTCGACGTGGTCAAGGCGCAACTGGAGCGGTGGGTGGACGGGCGGGCCGAGATCACGTACGGATCGCACATCCCCGCGCAGTTCTTCCATACCATCGGCGGGTTCGAGACGTCGCCGGTGGCCTATACCTCGGATATCCCGCTGCTCGACCGATGGGGCACACCGCTCCTCTTCGGCCCGGGCTCGATCCACGTTGCGCACACGCCTGACGAGTACATCGACGTCGCGGAACTTCGCGCCGCCGTCGAACACTATCAGCGGCTGGTGCGCGCCCTACTGGACACATGATGGCGCAGTCCTCGACCATGCCGGCTCGCAAGTGGCCGGTTGCCGTGCTGGGTGCCACCGGCGCCGTCGGCCAGACGTTCATCCGCCTCCTCCAGGGTCATCCCTGGTTCTACGTCGCCGAAGTGGCGGCGTCCGAGCGTTCGGCGGGTAAGTCATACGCCGAGGCCACGCGCTGGATCGAAGGGACCATGCCCACCGACGTCGCGGCGCTGACGGTGCGCAACTGCGACGCGTCCGAGGTCTCCTCGCGCATCGTCTTCTCCGCGCTGGACTCCAACGTCGCCGGCGAGGTGGAGGGAGCGTTCGCACGCAGCGGGGCGCTCGTCCTCTCCAACGCGAAGAACTATCGCATGGAAGCGGACGTCCCGCTCGTCATCCCCGAGGTGAATGCGTCGCACCTCGCGCTCCTGCCCGTGCAACGCCGCAACCGAGGCTTTGCGCCCACCGGCGGTATCGTCACGAACGCCAACTGCGCCGCGACCATGGCGACGATGGCGCTCGCGCCCCTGCACGAGGCGTTTGGGCTCGACAAGGTCTTCGCCACCACCATGCAGGCAATCTCGGGCGCCGGGTATCCCGGCGTCCCCTCGCTCGACATCCTGGGCAACGTGATCCCGTACATCGGCGACGAGGAACCCAAGATCGAGCGCGAGATGAACAAGATGCTCGGTCGCTTCTCCGGCCAGGGCGTCGACGTCGCCCCGTTCACCGTGAGCGCGCACGCCAACCGCGTCGCCACCGAGAACGGGCACATGGTCTGCCTGTCCGTCTCCTTCCTCAAGAAGGCGACTGCCGATGAGGCGCTTGCCGCGCTGCGCGCCTGGCGCGGCGAGGCTGTCGTGCACGGCCTTCCATCGGCCCCCACATTCCCGTTGGTGGTGACGGACGCCGCCGATCGTCCGCAGACGCGACGCGACGTCGGCGCCGGGCGCGGAATGACGGTCACGGTGGGGCGCGTGCGCCCCGACCCGATTTTCGACGTGAAGCTCGTCGCGCTGGGCCACAACACGATCCGCGGTGCAGCTGGCGGGTCGATCCTCAACGCCGAAGTCCTCGCCGCGCAGGGGGCGTTCGACACCGCATGATCGTCGTCAAGTTCGGCGGGACGTCGGTTGGCGATACCGCGGCCATCGAGCGCCTGACGGAGATCGTGCGCGGCAAGCTGCCGCGCCGGCCCATCGTCATCGTCTCGGCGATGGGCGGGGCCACGAATGCCCTCATCGCCATCGCCGAACAGGCCGCCGATGGGCAGCTCATCAGCGCCATTCGCGGCGTCGAGGCGCTGCGCGAGCGACACCTCGACACCGCCGAGCAACTGCTGGGCAACGCCCCCGAAGTGCACGACCTGAGCGCCGAGTTGAGCGCGACCTTCGACGAATTGGCCTCGCTCGCCGAGGCGCTGTCGGTGCTTGGGCACGCCACGCCGCGTTCCAAGGACGCCATCGCCGCCAAAGGGGAAATGCTGTCGTCGATCCTGGTCGCGGCGGCGCTTGCGGCGCGCGGCATCCCCGCGGAACATGTCGACGCGACGACGGTGATGATCACCGGCGACCAGTTCGAGCGGGCGGAGCCTCGCCCCGACAGGATCGCCGAGGCGTCGCAGAAGATCCTGCGCCCCATTGTCGAGCGCGGAGGTGTCCCCGTCCTCGGCGGCTACATCGGCTCCACCGAGCAGGGGATCGTCACCACGCTCGGGCGCGGGGGCTCCGACTTCTCGGCGTCGCTGTTCGGCGCCGCGTTAGGCGCCGACGCCATCGAGATCTGGACCGATGTGGACGGGATGCTCACCGCCGACCCGCGCGTCGTGAAGGGGGCGCAGCTCATCGAGCGCATCGGCTTCAACGAGGCCAGCGAGCTGGCCTCGTTCGGGGCCAAGGTGCTGCATCCGAGCACGATCAGCCCCGCCGTGCGGCTGGGGATCCCCGTCTACATCTACAACTCGCGCAACCCGACCGGGGCAGGAACGCTCATCACTTTCGACGCGCCCAAGCGTTCCGTGAGCGCGCTCGCCGGGAAGCAGGGGGTCACGGTGATCAAGGTGCGCAGCCCGCGCATGCTCCTGCAGCACGGCTTCCTGCGCACGCTGTTCGAGGTCTTCGACCGCCACCGCACCTCGGTCGATGTCGTGGCGACGTCGGAGGTGAGCGTGAGCGTAACGATCGATGCTGCAACGCACCTCGATACGCTCGTGGTCGACCTCTCGCACCTGGGCGACGTCTCCGTCGAGCGCAATCGCGGGATCGTGGCGATCGTCGGCGCCGGGCTCACCGAGTCCAGCGAGGCGATGTCGCGCGCCCTGGCCTCGCTCAAGTCGCTGCGCGTGCACATGCTTTCGCTCAGCGCGAGCGGGATCAACCTCACGATGCTCGTCGATGGCGACCAGGTGGGTGAGGCCATGCGGCGGCTGCACGAGGAGTTCTTCACCACCGGCGCGAGCTGAGCATGCGCCTCCTCATCATTGGCGACGGCAAGATGGGGCGCGCCATCGAGCAGTTGGCGCGGGAGCGAGGACACACGGTCCTCGCCATCCTGGGCGCGCGTGACAACGGAGGGGGCGACGCCATCGCCACGCACGCCGCAGCCGCCGATGTGGCGATCGAATTCACCGAGCCCGCTGCGGCGCGCGCGAACGTGACGGCGTGCATCGCCGCGGGGCTTCCCGTCGTCACCGGGACCACGGGGTGGTACGATGCGCTTCCCGACGTCGAGCGCCTCGTGCGCGACCGCGACGGCGCGCTCTTCTGGTCGCCCAACTTCTCGATCGGCGTGGCGCTGGCCCTCGAGGTGGCGCGTCAGCTCGGGGTGGTCTTTGCCCAGCACCCGCAGTTCGACGCGCACCTGGTGGAGACGCACCACCGCGCCAAGAAGGATGCCCCCTCGGGGACGGGGGCGGCCATGGCGGCGGCGGTGGCAGACTCGTTAGGGCGAGGCGTCCCCACCACGAGCGTGCGTGTGGGCCATGTCCCGGGAACGCATACGCTCATCCTCGACGGTCCATTCGAGCAGGTGACGCTGTCGCACGAGGCGCGCGACCGGCGCGTCTTTGCCGACGGGGCCCTTCGCGCCGCGGAGTGGCTGGCGGGGCGGAGTGGCATCTTCACCATGCGCGACCTGGTGCGCGCGCAACGCCCAAACGTTGGAACGCAGGAGGGAGCGTGAGCCATCGGCCACTCAGTGGGTGCGGCACCGCGCTCGTCACCCCGTTCACCCCCGCCGGCGCCGTGGATGAGGCGGCGTTGCGCGCACTCGTCGACTGGCAGGTTGCCGAAGGGATTCACTTCCTGGTCCCGTGCGGTTCGACGGGCGAGGCGGCGACGCTGTCCCTCGAGGAGCACGCGCGCGTCGTGGCCATCACCGTCGAGCAGGTGGCGGGGCGCGTCCCCGTCGTCGCCGGCGCCGGCTCCAACGATACGCAGAAGGCGATCGCCCTCTCCCGCGTGGCGCGCGACGCCGGCGCCACGCACCTGCTGCACGTCTCGCCGATGTACAACAAGCCGCAGCAGCGCGGCATCGTGGCGCACTTTGCCGCGATTGCCGCGGCGGTCGACCTCCCGATCGTCGTGTACAACGTTCCGGGACGCACGGGGAGCAACATCGAGGCGCGCACGACGCTCGCGCTCGCCGCCATCCCCGGCATCGTCGCCATCAAGGAGGCGTCGGGGAACCTGGGGCAGGTGGGCGACATCCTGCGCGACCGTCCGGCCGCGTTTGCCGTCCTCTCGGGCGATGACGCGCTCACGCTGCCGGTCATGGCACTGGGCGGGGAAGGGGTGATCTCGGTGACGAGCAACGCGACACCGCGCCGCATGACCGCGTTGGTGGACGCCTGTGCCGCGGGCGACTTCGGGGCGGCCCGCGCGATCCATCGGCAGCTGCAACCGTGGATGGCGGCCGCCTTCTGCGAGTCCAACCCCGCCCCGGTCAAGGCGGGGCTGGCGATGATGGGGCGCGTTGCCAATGTGGTTCGCCTCCCGCTGGTCCCGCTCGCCGACGCCCACACCCCCACCGTGCGGTCGGCGCTCGCCGCCGCTGGAGCACTCCCCGCATGAGCGACGACGCCCTGGCATCGCTCTCCTCCGAGATCGCCGCGCTGGCCGCCTGCCCGCCGGGGACAGCGCTCCCCGACTCGGCCGAGCGCACGGTCGCCGAGCTCATCGCGCGCCTCGAGGACGGTGAGGTGCGCGCGGCCCGGAAGGAGCACGACGGGCGGTGGCGCGCGGTGCCATGGGTCAAGCAGGGGATCCTCGTCGCCTTCCGCGTCGGCAAGGTCGTGGCGTTGCACCCGGCGGACCCGCACGCGCTCACCTGGTTCGACAAGCACACGCTCCCCGCGCGTCACCTCACGCTGGCCGATGGCGTGCGCGTTGTTCCTGGCGGCTCGTCGATTCGTCGCGGCGCGTATGTCGCCCCGGGCGTGGTCTGCATGCCGCCGATGTATATCAACGTGGGCGCCTGGGTCGGGACCGGGACGATGGTCGACTCGCACGCGCTCATCGGGTCGTGTGCCCAGGTGGGCGAGCGCGTCCACGTCAGCGCCGCCGCGCAGATTGGCGGGGTGCTCGAGCCGGTGAACGCCGCCCCGGTGGTGATCGAGGACGACGTGATCGTCGGCGGCAACTGCGGCGTGTATGAGGGAACGGTGGTGCGTGCGCGCGCGGTGCTGGGCGCCGGCGTCGTGCTCACCCGCGGAACCCCCGTCTACGACCTCGTGCGCGACACGGTCCATCGCGCCACCGCCGACGCCCCGCTCGAGATTCCCGAGGGCGCCGTCGTCGTCCCGGGCGCACGCGCGGTCACGGTCGGCTGGGGCGCGGCCAACGGACTCTCGCTCCAGACTCCGATCATCGTGAAGTACCGTGATGACAAGACCGACCTCGCCACGGCGCTCGAAGGATGGCTGCGCCGGTGACGGTCAGGCCATGACGCGGCCGTCGTCGCGCGACGTGGTCGGCGGGAGCGTTCGTGTCCCGGGCGACAAGTCGATCTCGCACCGCGCCCTCATGTTCTCGGCCTTCGCGACCGGGACGTCGCGTGTGCGCGGCATCCTGCAGTCGGACGATGTGAAGTCGACCGCCGCCGTCCTTCGCGCGTTAGGGTGGGCCGTGCCGCGCGTCGACCACGACATGACCATCGAGGGCGCCGGCTTCACGTCCCGTCTTGGTGCGCCCGCGTCCCGGCTGCAGTGCGGCAACAGCGGGACCACCACACGCCTCATGGCGGGAGTGGCCGCCGCGCAGCCGTTCGCCTCCACGTTCATTGGTGACGCCTCGTTGTCGCGCCGCCCGATGCGACGCGTGGCGGCACCGCTCGAGGCCATGGGGGCGCGCATCGAGTTCCTGGAGGGGCACGACGGGCTCCCGATGGTCGTGCATGGCGCCACGCTCCACTCGGTCGATTGGACGCTCCCCGTGGCCAGCGCGCAGCTCAAGAGCGCCGTCCTCCTGGCCGGGTTGTGCGCCCGCGTTCCCGTGCGCGTGAAGGAGCCGGCCCCCACGCGCGACCACACCGAGCAGATGCTCTCCGCGCTTGGGGTGCAGGTCGCGCTCGACGCCGATGGCTTTGTCGCATTGCAGCCGGCGGATCGGCTCGCCCCGCTCGACCTCGACGTCCCCGGCGATCCGTCGTCGGCGGCGTTCTTCCTGGCGCGAGCCCTCCTCGCGGACGAGGGAAGCATTCGCCTCCAGAACGTGCTCCGCAGCCCGTATCGCGATGGCTTCCTGCGCGCGATTGTGCGCATGGGCGCGCGCGTGGACGAGGTGCGCGACGGCGATGCGGGGAACTCGCCGCGCGATGACCTCGTGGCGCATGGCGGCCACCGGTTGCGCGCGATCTCCGTCGGCCGCAACGACGTGACGTCGATGATCGACGAGATCCCCATGCTGGCCGTGCTCGCCGCCCGCGCCGAGGGCGTCACCGAGGTGCGAGGCGCCGATGAACTGCGCGTGAAGGAGAGCGATCGCATCGCCGCCGTCGTCTCCAACCTGCGCGCCATCGGCGTCGACGCCGAGGAACTCCCCGACGGATTGATCGTGCGCGGCACGGAGGCGCCGCTCGCCGGGCGCGTCGTCACCCATGGCGACCATCGCATCGCAATGGCGTTCGGCGTCCTCGGCGCCACCCCCGGCTGCGCGATCGACATCGACGACCCCGACTGCTGCTCCGTCTCCTATCCGGGCTTCTGGCGCGACCTGGCCCTCGTGCGCGATGTCGTCCGATAGCCGCCCGCACCCGAATTGGCGCAGCGGACACCTCGTCGTCGCAATCGACGGTCCCGCCGCCTCGGGGAAGTCGTCGACCGCACAGTGGGTCGCCGGTGAGTTGGGATTCCGGCACGTCGACTCGGGCGCGCTGTATCGTGCGGCCACCGCCGTCGCCCTCCGCAGCGGACGTCCGGCGAGCGAATGGACCCCCGCCTGGCTCCTCGAACAGGCAGCGCGCATCACCCTCATCCCCACGGAGACGTCGTTTGCTCCGCACGTCGATGGCGAGCGTATGGATGAGGAGATCCGCGGGACCGAGGTCACGCGTCACGTCTCGCTCGTGGCCCAGATGCAGGTGGTGCGTGGCTGGGTGAATGCGCAGGTACGCGAGGTCGCGAAGTCGTTCGACGTCGTCTGCGACGGGCGCGACATGGGCACGGCGGTCTTCCCGGATGCGGAGCTCAAGGTCTTCCTGGTCGCCGATCCGTGGGAGCGGGCTCGCCGCCGGCTGATCCAGCGTCTGGGGCGTCGCCCCACTGACGCCGAGATCGCCGAGGAGACCGACCGCCTCGTCCAGCGCGACGCCGCCGACGCGACGCAGACGGTGCAGGCCAAGGACGCCGTCCTGGTCGACACCACCTACCTGACGCAGGTCGAGCAGGTCGAGCGGATCGTGGCCCTGGCGCGCGCCACTCGGAGCCGCCGCCCGCTCACTCCGTTGGGCGACCTCCCCTCAGTTCCCCCGCCGGACGGAACGCCGGACGCCTAGCGAGCGGCCCGTCGGCCGAGGCCGTCAAGGTGGTGCGGGCGGGAGCGGCAGGGCAGAGCCAAGTTGCCGTGGGGGCGCGACTTCCGGGTGGTGCGGGGCGTTGACTCGCGGGGGCGTTCCCGGGTAGGTTTCGCGTTCCCCAAAAACGGCCCTCGTTCGCGCAGCGCGCTGCGACTCGTGATGCGCGATGCGCGCGGGGGCCGGTCATCCTCATTCCTCAGCCTCGTCGCGGCGAGCCTAAATATCCGCTGACACAGGAGCCACCCTACTCATGGCCGAGTTCGACACGAACGGCATGTCGATCGTTGAGAAGCGCAAGGCCCAGAAGGCCGAGCTGCGCCCGCTCGCCAATCGTCGCCCAGAGCTGTACGACGAAGACGAGTATTCGTCTGCGGAGTACGAGAAGATGATGGAGATGTACAACGGGACGCTCGCCTCGATCGATGAGGGCGAGATCGTCAAGTCCCGTGTACTCGAAATCCGCGAGAACATGGTGGTCCTCGACATCGGCTTCAAGTCCGAAGGGACCATCCCGCTCGAGGAATTCAAGGACATGCCCGACCTCAAGCCGGGCGACGAAGTCGAGGTCCTGCTCGAGCACCTCGAAGACCAGGAAGGCTCGGTCGTCCTGTCGAAGAAGAAGGCCGACTTCATGCGCGTGTGGGAGAAGATCCGCGTCGCGTATGAGACCGACCAGCCGGTAGAGGGGACGCTCGTCAAGAAGATCAAGGGCGGCGTCGTGGTCGACCTCATGGGCGTCGACGCCTTCCTCCCGGGCTCGCAGATCGCGCTGCGGCGCGTTCCCAACATCGACGAACTGCTCGGCCAGAAGTACGAGTTCAAGATCATCAAGCTCAACAAGCGCCGCCGCAACATCGTCGTCTCGCGCCGCGTGATCCTCGAGGCCGAGCGCGCCGGCAAGCGCGAGAAGCTGATGAAGGAGCTGCAGAAGGACCAGGTGCGGAAGGGCGTCGTCAAGAACATCACCGACTTCGGGGCGTTCATCGACCTCGGGGGCGTCGACGGCCTCCTCCACATCACCGACATGGCGTGGGGGCGCATCTCGCATCCCACGGAGATGGTGCACATCGGCGACGAGCTCGAGGTCAAGGTGCTCGACATCGACTGGGAGCGCGAGCGCATCTCGTTAGGCCTCAAGCAGCTGCAGCCGTATCCGTGGAAGGACGTCATCGAGAAGTACC